>JAUWDP010000046.1 GCA_030608725.1 Candidatus Bathyarchaeota archaeon | reverse complement strand
ATGGGGTATAGGTCGTCATCTCCCTCGATTAGGTAGCCGCCCATTGCTGTGTGCTGCATGAAGGCTGCGAGTCCAACTGCGTCATCTGCGGTGATCAGTTTAGCCCTGTGGCATCCACCACATGCCCTTGAAGCAGGGCCGGTGATGTAGATCGGAATGTCGCCGATGTCTCTGTCTTCAACTGTATCTGTGCCCGACAAAGCGCCTGGTAGAGACTTCGACTGATCCGGCACCTCGTATGTGCCTTCAATGTGGCATGACTCGCAGTTCTGTATTCCGTGTGTGGGAAACGGGAACCCTGTGTGATGCTCGTAGTGCAGTTCCTCTACAGCGTCGGTGAAGTTGATGTCGCCGATATCATATGCCTGCATCGAGTGGACCGCATGGACGTAGGAGTCGAGTGATCTCGACTGGACCTCAATATGAGAACCGCGGCTCTTCGTAATGTGGCACATCCTGCAGACAACGATACTCCCGCCTCTTTCAGGTGTATGGGGGGCTCCTATCGCATCATGACAGTTGTAACAATTATCAATGTCTACGATGGGGCTGTAGAAGTCAACAAAGTCATCGGTAGCAAGGTCGAAGGTTTTGGAAGGTGCATCGAGTGCAATGACATCACCAAGAGCATCTTTCAGCTCCGGTAATACAGCGATCTCCAGTCTACTTACAGTACCGTCAGTGATCAGGTCACCCCAGGTCGACATGTCTATGGTGACTTCCCAGCTGCCTCCTGCAGCCGACACAGTCGTACCATGCGGGTGATCATCGTCACCTACTTCGTATTCTGAAGCCCTATAATCGCCGCTGCTTCTGGAGATGTCACCATCGTTATTGTCGTCCGTAAGTCTTTCGTGTGGGCCAATGATGAAGTCCTTCGTGTCCCAGCCATACATCCCGACCAGCACGGTGGGTGCAATGTCCTCGACATCGAATCCTGCGAGTTCAGTTACCTCAGTAGCGCTGAATTTTACGTTGACTAGGTCGTTGGCTACAGATACATCGTCAATCGTGACGACGATGGCGTCAGAATACTTCAGATCCTCAGCGGCATAGATCTTGGTGTAATAGCCGGGGTGGATAGTGCTGAATTCACCGAATGCGCTCCCTGCACCGTGGCGCGCGCGCGCAAGTAGGATGGGACCGCCAAGACTAGGAGCGCGGCAACGACGATCTTCTGGTTTTTTTTAATAAAGTCAAATATTCCCATTTTTCTCACACTCATTACGGTAGTTTACAAGCCTTATTTGATTATCTGTACGGGTGCTCGGGATAGACAATTGCCCCAATGGAGCGGTAGCGACGTCCTCATGAGTCAACTTTCCATGGCATCTTTCACCCATTCAATCACTTACCATTTGGCTTTCGTGAAATCTAACGTCAACGCCCATTTTACTTAATAAAAGTTGTTAAACCTCGAGTTTTATTCTATATATTGTATGAGTTACATACATGATTCTTGTCGTTTTGAAAATATTCCAGTACACTGAATATTCTAGATGACCACCATAACCTCGCTACCCTCTTCGAGGACGAGGTCGCCGACTTTCCTCGGAACAAGCTTGACCTCCGCGCCTCTCCGTGGCGAGAGCCGAAGAGATAGCCCCAGAATCGGTTTCCCCTCCACATTGACCGAGAAGTCAGTGCAGTCCGCCAGGCACACCCTGTCATGGATAGCCCTTGTCGTGGCTATCGGGTGCCCCATTAGCTCCACAGCGCCTCCCTCCGGTTTCCCTGAATCATAATGGACTCCCATCCAGCCGTAGTAGGGGATGCCCCCGTCGAGTACACCAGATACGCCTCCGACGTCCGCTGGGAGCCCATATGTGGAGGTGTCAAGCCTTACGATGGAGAACTCAGGGGAGCACAGGGTCACGACGCCCCTCAGCTCCTCAAGGGGCTCGACCCGGCCAACATCTATAACCCTCTCCATCCGGTGTCCGCCCCGTGCCCGGAGGGGATCAGCGGGCTCCCGGACCTCCACGTGGACGTGGGGGGACGTCGCGAAGCCGTAGTACCCTGAGCGGAGCAGCCTCCCCAGCTCCTCCCCGGCCCTGACCTCGTCTCCTACACTCAGTGTGGGGTCGACGTGGAGAAGCTTGACGACCTTGCCGGGGTTCTCAAGGCTCCGCAGTAGCGTGACCACGTCGTACTCCGAGGCCTCATAACCCCTCCCCCTGGGGCCTCTCACACGCCTGATGAGGGTCACCTCTCCGCTGACGGGGGATGGAGCTATACCACCGAAGCCTGTGTCAGGGTAGACGTCGACTCCCGTTGACTGGCGGTGGGCGGGGTAGGGGCTGTTGTAGAAGGAGAACATCCCGTCGACGGGGCAGGAGATCGTTACGCCCTCGGACGATGCGACGGGAGCCATCTCGACCAATGCAGTATCCGAATACGGGTGTTGGGCCTAAAAGAAGTTGCTTTCCCCATTGCGCGCGCGACAGATAATAAAACGTGTATCAAGGGAAATCGCTGGAATGGAAAAAGAGTGGAGGTTTACTGCTTGCCCAGTTTCCTGGCCAGCTCCGCGAGCTCCGGGTGGACGCTCCTGCCCCTGTCAAGGACCTGCTCCCCGTCGAGCCAGACCGAGGCGTTCAGGCAGATGCCGTCCGAATGGGAAGGGGCGGGTGTGGAGCGCATGTGGCCGATCCCCCACTCGACGCAGCCCCAGACCCGCTCGTCCTCGACGATGTCCCCGGTGAGCTTGGCGCCAGGGTTGAAGCCGTAACAGATGTGGGCCATCTTCATCATGTTGGGGTGGTCGAAGCCCCTGAGCCATGCCTCATACTCCAATGCCTCCTTCCCGCCCTCGAAGCCCACGATGTCCCCCTTCTCGATGACCAGTGTGACGGGCTCCTTGAGGAGGCCCAGAGGCGGCACCACGGAGCCGTCGAAGACAATCTTCCCGTCGATGGTGTCGCTCTGGATGCCCCAGTAGATCTGCCCCGCCATCATGTGGGAGCCTGGGGTGTCCGCGTAGCCGAGGGAGTAGCCGCCGCGCCCGGGGTGCCTGTTCCTGAAGGCGACGTCCATCCCCGCCGGGGTGGTTATACGCATCTCCTTCGCCGACTTGGTGAGGTCTGTGATCTTGGCCATGAACTCCCCGAGGGCGGGGTAGTCAACACGACCGATGCAGCGCACCATCATATCGGCGTTCATCCCCACAAGGCAGCTGTACCTCAGCCTCTCGTTCTCCTTCATCGCCCGAGTGTAGGTCTCGGAGTAGAAGATCCACTGGTTGTTGAACTCCACCCAGGCGTCCGCCCCCTTAAGCGCGCCGACGAGGGCCTCCTGGGGCAGCATGGGGTCCGCCGCCGCCCCGACGCCCAGAGCCGCGGGGGTCCAGATGACCATCGGCTTGGCCCCCAGCGAGAAGGCTGCCCTCGCCGTGGCCTCCACGACCCTCATGTCAGACTCCGTGTCAGCGGTGATGACGAACGTCTCCCCCTCCTTGAGCTTGAAGAGCTCCCGCGTCAGGATGTCAGCGGCCTTCCCCAGCTCGAACTCATACCACTTGGACATAGAAACTCGACTCTACAGAAGATGGAGAATCGATAAAAGGTTTAGGAGCCTCGCGGATCAGAACTCCCTGTAGGCCTCCGCCAGGGGATGGCCTATGCAGGCCAGGTTGAACGCCTTGTACCAGCCGAAGGGGGACTTGTTGACCTCGATGCCCTCCTTTTGGAGATTCTGCCTCAGGTTGTTGAGGAAGCCCTTCGCCCGGCGGGGGGACCCGAGGTTCTTGGAGAGGTGGGCGTAGGGGTAGAGGAGGACGCTGCTGCAGCCGATCCTGGAGACGTCGACCTTTATGTTCTCCACGAACTCCTTGGTGATCTCGTCCGTCCTCCCCTCGTCGTCCTTCTCGTAGCAGATGAAGCAGACCAGGACGTCCTCGAGCTGCTGCTCCTTGGGGCTGGCGGGCTGCTCTGCGACGGGGGTCTCCTTCTTGACCTCGTAGCCGAACTCTGAACAGTGTAGCTGAAGAACTCTCATCTAGACACCTGTCTCTACACCGCTGCTCGGATATTATATTCTTTTCATGGGTGCAGGGTCATCGTGACAGGGCTTCCACGGCCTGTGCAACGTCCACGCTCTTCAATATGAACGAGCCCGACGCGATGACGTTGGCCCCGGCCTCCCTGGCCGCCCTGGAGTTCTCGACGTTCATCCCACCGTCGACCTCGATAGGGATCTCAGGGTCCAGCTCCCTGATCCGCCTCACCTTCTCCAGTGCCTCCGGGATGTACCTCCCTCCATAGGCCCCCGGGTCCACGGTCATCACGAGAACCCCGTCGACCTTGTTGAGGTAGGGTTCGACGACGTCGACTTCAGTTCCCGGGTTTAATGCGAGGGTCAGCTGGAGCCCCAGCTCCCTTACCCCATCAATCGCAGCCCTGACGTCGGTGAGGGTCTCGACGTGAAGGATTGCTATGTCCACCTTTCCCGCCATGGCCGAGAGGCGTTCGAGGGGATCGACGGCCATCATGTGCACCTCGTACTCGAAGCCCTCGGGGAGCTTGAAGTCGAAGTCCAGGGACCTGCTGGGGACGAATTTTCCGTCCATGACGTCCAGCATCACCCGCTCCACCTTGCCATTCAACCTCTCCAACATCGAGTCGAGCTCCTCCTGGCTCTCGGCGATTATCGCGGGTACTATCAGCGGCTCCATCAAGGTTCCACATGTCCTAGGTGTATTTAGGCGCTTACCTACCAATCTGGCCCAAAATAGTTGTCGGAAACCCTATAATATCAAGGCTCCAAGTAGTCAACGTCAGGTTTCTGAGCGTGTGACAGATGATAGTATGCGGCCATTCCAAGGTTGAGCAGGTCGAGGGGGGCTGGAGGGTGTACATCGACGAGAAGATCGCAGGGGCACTCAACCTCTTCCCGGGGCAGAACCTCTTCGGGGGTAGTACCGCGGGATCCTCTCGGCTCTCGGTCTCCACGATGCGGCTGAACCCCCACGTCAGCTACTTCAGGGTCTTCATGGAGGACATCATGGGCTCCCTCGCCAGCGTCACTGAGCTCTTCTCCTCCAAGGGGGTGAACATACTGAGCAGCAGCGCCTTCGGGCTGGGGAACATCTGGGTCTCCGAGTACATCGCGGACTTCAAGGACATGGACGTGACCGCCGACGACATCGTCGACGAGCTCGAGGGGCTCGGTGGGTTCGTCACATCCCGGGAGATCACCGAGTTCTTCCCCCAGGCATTCGAGCTCGAGTCTTCCTACCAGATAAAGGCCGACGAAAAGGGCGATATGTACCTGCTCCTCCCCGAGAACGTGGGCGGTGTGACCGGGGGCCACGCGATTCTCAAGGCGTGGGCGGACATCCAGGCACTGTTCATCGACTTCCTCCCGCCGGGCACCAAGCTCCTGGAGATCTCAGCCATGCTCAACGACATACCCGGAGCCCTCAACAAGCTCTCCGCCGTCGTCGCGACCCAGGTGAACATGCACGCCGTCGACGCCCAGCACCACGAGGAGGCCACGGGGCTCTGGATGATCTACGGAGTCCTCCAGATAGGCAGCGTCGAGGAGCTGGTCTCAAAGGCTGAGGCCGCCCCTGAGATACTGAAGTTCGACGTGAGAAGCCTGGGATGGACGGAGTAGGCCATCAAAGGGCCTCTAAATGGCCAATCCAACCTGTCCGGTATCCTTAAATAAGCGCTGAAAGAATGAAAGCCAAATTCGGTGGTGTAAAGATGCGCCAATTCCATTATCCGAGGCACAGTTAGACGATCTCCGTCGAATCGTGCTTCGTACAATCAATAAGAACCAAGTTCTCATCCTGACCAACATCCCGAGGGTCCCGGCGTCAGTCACATCCGTTCTGAGAGGGATCTCCCGTAGACACAAGATCCCCCTCTCAACACTGAAGAGGAACGCCCAGATCCTGAAGGAGCTCAACCTCATATCCTACGGCGACCCCTCCAACTTCTCGGGGGTGGAGCTCACCGAGCTGGGGCGGTTCATCTCGAACCTCACCGTCGGCGAGGACCCCACAGTCCACGGGAACATGGTCCAGACCCGCTCGGGCTTCAGGCCCCTGGGCACCGTCATCAAAGACCTGAGGAAAACGGTCCTCAGGATGATCGCCGAGGCCGGCTCCGGCCATCTGGGGGCCTCCCTCTCAGCGGTGGACATCCTTGCCATCCTCTACATGATCAAGATGAAGCACGACCCCAAGAACCCCTCCTGGAAAGACAGGGACAGGTTCGTCCTCAGCAAGGGCCACGCCGCCCCAGCCCTCTACGCCGTCCTCTCGGAGGCGGGATACATCTCCCCCGACAGGCTGATGACCCTCAGGGAGATAGGCAGCCAGCTGCAGGGGCACCCCGACATGGAGATCCCGGGCGTGGACGCCAGCACCGGCTCCCTCGGGCAGGGGCTGTCAATAGGCGTGGGGATGGCCCTGGCATCTAAGATGGACGGCTCGGGCAGCAGGACCTACGTCCTCCTGGGGGATGGAGAGCTCAACGAGGGACAGGTCTGGGAGGCCGCCCTGACCGCCGCCCACCACGACCTCGACAACCTCACCGCCATCGTCGACCGCAACGGCTACCAGCTGACGGGGAGGACCGCGGAGATCAAGGCGATGGACCCCCTGGCGGACAAGTGGAGGTCCTTCGGCTGGGAGGCGATGGAGGCCGACGGGAACGACCCCGCTAGCATCCTCGACGCCCTCAACGCCTGCGACCTCACCACCGGGAGACCCAGCGTCATCATCGCGATGACGACCAAGGGGAAGGGCATCTCATTCATGGAGGGGAACAAGTACAGCCGGAAGACCCCCGACGCCCAGGAGCTCAAGCGAGCCCTGAAGGAGCTGACGTAGATGCAGACAAAGACCGCATCCCAGCTGGAGCACTTCGGCAGGGCCCTCGTAGACCTGGGGCTGATCCACGAGGATCTCGTGGTCCTCGACCCGGACGTCGCGGCCTCCACCAAGGTCACATACTTCGCCGAGAGGTTCCCGGAGAGGTTCATCAGGATCGGCATCAGCGAGCAGGACATGATCGGAATAGCAGCGGGCCTGGCGGTCTCAGGGAAGACGCCCATCACCTGCGGGTTCGCGATGTTCGTGGCCTGCAGGTCCTGGGAGCAGATCTCCAGCTCCGTGGCGAGGCCAGGGCTCAACGTCAAGATAGTGGGCACTCACAGCGGCCTCTCCCCCAGCGCCGACGGCGACTCCCACCAGACCTACGGCGACGTAGCCGTGATGAGGGTTCTACCGGACATGAAGGTCGTCGTACCGGCGGATGCACCTGAGGCCGTTGAAGCCCTCAAGGCCATAGTGGACACCCCCGGACCCGCATACCTCCGCCTAGCGAGAGGCGAAACGCCGGTGGCTTACGCCGAGGGATGCGAGTTTACCCTGGGCAGGACAAACGTCCTGAGGGATGGCTCAGACGCCTCCGTGATAGCCAACGGCGTCATGGTGCCCATGGCCCTCGAGGCAACTG
>JAUWDP010000332.1 GCA_030608725.1 Candidatus Bathyarchaeota archaeon | reverse complement strand
ATTTCTGTAGAGGGCGTCCGCAGCGACCCAGTCGTTGCCGGGTAACTCTGATCTCAGCACGTCCATGAGGCCTTTCGTGACTCTGGTGAGATCCAGCCCAATATTGGATTTGGATAGATCCCTCTCTTCCAGAATCCGTTTCAAGGCCTCCACGAAGGCCAGGGGGGAGACGCCATCGTTCTCATCGTATGCGCAGATCTCACCGCCCCATCCCTGATCTCTCACCGCTTCAGACCAGTCCACTGGGCAGAGAACCACCCCTTTTCCATCACGAGGCAGGACGACAGCGGCCCTCCTATCGGGGTAGTTCTCGGCGAAGGGCAGAACTGTCCTCGTAAGGTAGTTGAAGTTGTCGACCCCGACGGCCATCACGGCGTCGAAGCCTGAGCCCGCGATGGCGTCACGGATCTTCGATTCTAACTCGCTCATGGTTTGATTATCTATCTGATGTCTTTTGAAATGTTCTATCAATTGGAAAAAGGTCAGTCTTGACTCTCGGTCACGTAATAGTGGAGAAGCCTCACGGTTGTGTCTCTCAGTATAAATAGACATGGGAGAGAAGGGTCTCCCTTTTTACTCCACAAATCTATCTGATTCGTATGGTCAATGACACGGACATCGGAGCGCTCCTCGCCTCCACAGCGATCCTCGTACACACGGAGGACTACATGCTGGTCAGCGTCAGCAGGGAGGAGGAGTCCAAGGCCAGGGAAATCCTGGGGACGACGGATGCCTTCTCCTCGATCACATTCGACTACGCTGAGGTCTCCCTCGTACTCAAGTCTGAGGAGTGGGACGAGCTGAAGGGGGGCTTCAGAGAGTACAGGGAGGAGGGGCCCTACAGGCTCATCACGTTCGACATCGCCCTCGACCTATCCATAGTGGGCTTTCTCGCAGTGGTGTCCGCAAGGCTCGCTGAGGCCGGGGTCAGCATCTATGCTCTCTCCACGTTCCTCAAGGACCACATACTGGTGAAAGGAGAGGACATTGAAGTAGCAGAAGAAGTTCTGACTAGGCTAATAGAGGATAGTAAAAGGCTGCAAGAACATTGACCTAAATTGGTAGGAACACCTTGAGTAGAACGTAGGCGAGGTAAGCCACTACGCTCACCGTGATAGCTCTCCTCTTTGGCGACCCATAGTTGGCCGAGACGGCGTAGACCGTCAACGCTAGTGTGAGCAGCCCGAACACGTTGAAGACCTTGATCCCCTGATTCATTGCTCTTAAGATTAGACTTGTCGAGGGGAAGATGGCTGTCTTCAGGGCAGTGAGATCGACAGTTGAAATCGTGTATGCGTCCACTACTCTGAGGAACTGTTGAACCAGTAGAGGGAGAGAGGCGAACGCGGTCATGGCTAACATCCGCTTCGTGATGCCGTCTCCGATAAGGACCTTGGCTGTGATGAGTACCAGGACGCTGGGTATAAGCCAACGGGTGAACGCCCCCACTATGCCACCGATCGCGAGGAAGGGCGTCATAGTCCTCCTCAGAACATCCGGGTCAATCTCCGGTGTGCTCTGAGAGCCTCCACTAAAGAAACCTCCACCCAGCCCGGAGTGACCTCCCTGGACTAGTCTGGAGAGGTCGAACTCCGTCTTCGAGAGATAGATCACTCCCGCCATTGACGAGAGAAGCCCGATTATGCATATTAGGAGGATTCCCTTACGCAGATCGTCTTCCTCGATCTGGGGGAATCCGATGCTGGGGGACCTTAGGACTCTGAATATTTGCTCCCTGAATGATCTCTTCGTCTCACTCACTTCTAAGCGCCTCCACCGGGTTGAGGTTCGAGGCCCTCCAAGCGGGGTATAATCCGGATACAACACAGGTTATTACGGCGAAGAGCAGTGTAATCGCCCCTAGGCTTAAAGATACTTCAGCGGTGACACCTACATAATTGCCTACAAATGTGCTTAACATGAAACCGAAGATGGCGCCCATGGTTCCACCTGCTATACCGGTCATCACTGCTTCAGAGAGGAACATGAAGAGGACGTCGGAGCTCCTGGCTCCTATGGCCTTTAATACGCCTATCTCTCGGGTTCGCTCCATCACTGAGACAGTCAT
>JAUWDP010000336.1 GCA_030608725.1 Candidatus Bathyarchaeota archaeon | reverse complement strand
CAATGCCCTCGGGGTCGTTGAGGCGCTTCTCGAGGACGCCCATCACCTGCCCGATGTCCCCCTGGGTCACCTCAGAGAGCTTCTCCCTGAAGCCGTGAGCCTTCACGAGACGCCTGACCTGCTCGATGTTCATCGCGGGCTCGGATACGTGTTCGAAGGTAGCCGTGTTCAGGCCCCACCCTTTAAGCAGCCAGCTCTGGTGCTTCTCGATGTGACCAAGGAACCTCCGGTATTCTCTCTCGTCGTCTGTAGCGACCAAGACGCTCTTGGTTCCCTGTTTAAGGCTCGGGCGCAGGAGGTCAACGATGGACTCGTAGAATCGGAATTTGTCGTCTCCCCGTATCCTGTCACCGGGTCTCACGGATTCGCTGAAGATGTTCCATGTGGCGGCCTGATCCCCCTCAAGCCCTATGAGCACAGCTAGGGGGTATCCTCGTCTTCGTCTGCGCCTGGTCATGGCCTTCAGGAAGGGGGGGGCGTTCAAGGCTTTAAATTAAGCGAGTTATGGGGTACCTCTATACGATATTTATTGTCCACAATCATTAAAATAACAATTCAGAGAGCCTTCCTAATGCAGGATAAGGAAGCCTTCATCAACTCCATAGTAGAGTCCCTTCAGCGGAACCCATCCTACACCCGACACTTCGATTATAAGGGAAAAACGTGTTGATGTTCCTGGATCTGTCGAACATCCTCTGTCGAGCCTATGATTACTCCGTCTGGATTGACATCGAGGACCTCGTCTACATCTTCTCATCGCTCTACAACCTCAAGGGCCACTACGCCTACACGAGCACAAACCTGTCGAACGGGATGATCAACTTCCTCTACAACACGGGATTCATCGTGTTCCAGTCCCCCTTCGACTCCGATGCCATAATGGGATACACGATATGCTACATTGCCGGGGAGGCGGACGTGGATCTGGTGATCATCGGCACCCATGACGGGGGCTTCCGAGGTATCAGCGATCAGCTGGCGCAGAGGGGGATCCCCGTGGCGTTCCTGGGTTTCAGGGAGATGTTCTCCTCATTCCTCAGGAGCGGCCTCCTGTTCTGCTTTGAGGACATGAACGTACTCTCATCCTTTAGGGAGACTCATGAGCCAACCTCGGATGTAGACATCGATAACGTGAAGTTACAGATACGATCCGAATAGCCCTGCATGTGCGAGCGTTTCTGGAGTGGATCAAGAAGTTTTTTTTAAGCCTCCAAAAAGCCATTTTTAATGTGTTTTTTCCTCGGTTATTCGGTAGTCTAAGAATAAAATTATACATCCAGTAGACCTGACTACATTCATGGAGCAAGTAAAGACCGACGTTCTGATCATTGGCGCCGGCGCGGCGGGCAGCATGGCAGCCATCAAGGCGAGCGACTTCACGAAGGACATTATCGTCCTGGAGAAGGCCGTCCACCGCAGCGGCGGATCCCTGGGGATCGGGCACTTCACGAGCGAGATAAACCCCATGTGCAACGTCCCCGGGGGCCCCACGAGCATGGAGTTCGTGAAGGGCTACCTCAGCAGCAGCTCCGGCTGGTCCGGGATCGAGCGACCCCTCGACAAGTACATCATCGCGGAGGAGTTCACCCCCATCGTCAGGGAGCTGGAGAGCTGGGGGCTCGAGATCTACAAAAAGGAGGACGGCAGCTGGGACAACTACTGGCACAAGCACATAGGGGAGCGGATGGAGAGCGGGTGCTGGGTCAAGGGGGGCACCATGAAGAAGTGCCTCATGGACGAGGTGGAGCGCAGGGGGATAGAAATAGTTGAGCGCACCATGGCGGTGGACCTCCTCACGAACGGAGGGAAGGTAGTTGGCGCCGTGGGGCTCAACACCAGGACAGGTAAGCTCACAGCGTTCCACGCCAAGGCGGTGGTGATGTGCACTGGCAGCGCCAGCAGGACCTACGTGGTCAACCCGGGCACCAAGTGGTTCTACATGCGGGACATGGGCACCAACTGCGGAGACGGCAGGGGGATGGCCTACCGTGCGGGGGCCGAGCTGACCATGATGGAGCTGATAAGGACCGACCACATGCAGGG
>JAUWDP010000190.1 GCA_030608725.1 Candidatus Bathyarchaeota archaeon | reverse complement strand
CTTTCTTCAAGAAATCGAGACCTAATCAGTGTGCAAATGTCCTTATCTAGAAGAGGACAATTTAGACACATACTGCGCGAGCGCAGTAAGGAGGATCTTCCCGACGAGGAGGAGGACGAGCTCCTCCTCTACCACGACGAGGAGGACGAGCTCCTCGAGGACGAGATACTCCTCTACTACGACGAGGAAGATGAAGGCCTGCTAGATGACGAGGACGAAGAAGTTTGAAAATAACGTTTGCACGTTCTTAATACGCGCAACCTCATACAATATAAAGAATTAAAAACTCGTTGCCTCTAGGCTCCGATGATCGGGGAGAGGTAGTAGACTAGCTTCCCCTGGGGTAGCTCGAAGTCCATCCTCAGGGGCATGTCGGTGGTTAGCTCCAGGGTGGCAACCTCGGTTGAAACGCCAGCTGAGTTTATGATGTCCCTGAGGTAGCTGAGGGTGAAGGTGGCGCCACTGTCCTCCTCGGCTTTGAGCTCCAGTAGTTCGTCCGCGCCCCTCTCCCAGTCGCTGAAGGCGCTACCTATATCCCCGACCGCACTCATCTTAAGCATGTCGTCGGCCACCTCTATCTTCACGTGCTCGCTGACGAGGTCGGCGTCCCTGATCGCCCGCCTCAGGCTCTGGGTGAGGATTCGGGCTGAGGACTTGAAGAGGATCTTCGGCTGGGGGACCTCCTCGTCGAGGGGCTCCAGGATGGGCATCGTGAACCTCCGGCTGTGCCCTTGACGGATGCACCGGATCACGAGACGGGCCCTTTCCTCATCCAGACTGATCTTCACCCTCTCATCCCTCTCAACCCGGTCCAAGAACTTTAGGAACTCATCGATTTTGATGAAGATCCTCGGCTCCCCATCACACCTGTACTCGTTGAAGAACTCCCTGGGTAGCTCGAAGTCGACCATGGCTACGCGACTAGAATCCATTGCAAGGAGCCATATGCGAGCCTCGTTCACGTTGAAGCACCCCTCGTCGACGACGGCGGCGAGGGCCTTCACAAGGTTTCGGAATGGCTCGATGCTTGAGACCTCGACCTCGAACAAAGATAAGCCTCCGTGGTAATTCTTCACGGATTTCTACTTAACTTATTTGAATACACAATTTTGAGCTATGATTCCTACTGCAAATGAATTTTCTGGTGATTCGCACAATTTATGCTTTCTCGAGGTAGACGACGTCGGAGACGGCTGTCGCCTTGAGCTCGCGCGCGCGACATGGAACAATATTAAATATTATTTGGAAATACAAAGACCGGAGGAAAATTATATGGTACGAAAACTAGAGAAGAAGGATATTCTCGCATATGCTATCGCCAGCACAGCTCTCTCCACAGGCGGTGGAGGAGTAGGATCTTCACTTGAACGCGTTGGAAAGATGTACGATGACGCTGTAGCTAACGGTGCGGAGCCCGAACTCGTTGACTTGAAGGAGGTTCCGGATGACGCCTTCTTAACCTCAACTGTTGGGACTGGTGGCGGAGTCTCATCTGAGATGAAGATGCGGTGGGGTGCTAGAGGGGGACGGCTGCTGAGAGATCCCAAATACCCATATGATCCAGAGGCGTTGAAGCATAAGATCATGGAGAACGACGCCTCGTTCTCACCTCTGAACACCTGGTCGAAGATCCCAGACCCAGGCTTCAGGGGGAAGGCCCTTGAGAGGCTGATGGAGATCAAGGGCATAGACAAGATCTATTCAAGTCTATTCTTCGAGATCACCCCGATGGCTTCCAGAAGACTGTGCACCATGTCACTTGACGGCATGAAGGCAATCGATGCAACCTGCGCCGGGTACAGGGCAGCCCCTGAGATCAGCCAGACCGGGCTGAACCTAGCTAATGTGAAACCAACACCAGCGGTCTTGACTACACGCTGGGGAGACCTACTCGTCCTCGAAGAAGTATTGAACTTCCAGAGGGCGGAGGAACTAATCGAAGGGATCTCCACGTATTCAGGGGGTAACGCCGGAGGTCCCTTTGCCCTCACAGGTAAAGAGGCGAAGGAGGGGGCGATCCCCGGCTGCATCTCCTTTACGATAGATATCGGCAAGGCAATCTTAGAGGCAAAGGAGTCGGGTGACGACGTAGTGGAAGCTATCCTGGAGGCCTCTAACGGCAGGGCATACAAGCTCTTTGAAGGTAAGATAGGTGAGTACTGGCAAGACCCCAAGTACTCCTTCATCTGGGGTGAAGTAAAGCTCAAGGGCACAGGCGAATACGAGGGAAAGCGGTTCAAGGCCTGGTACAAGAATGAATTTCACATCTCTTGGCTAGACGACAAGCCCTACGTAACTAGTCCAGACGGCGTCAACTTCGTGGACACGGAGACTGGATGGGGTCTCGCCAACTTCTGGCCGGGGGAATGGGAGGCCGGCAGGGAGGTAGCGGTGATAGGTGTGAAGAACGACGAACGCTGGGAGACGCCCATGGGATTGAAGCTATTCGGTCCACAGCACTTCTTCTTCGACATACAACACATACCGATAGAAGAACTGTTGAAGGGGTAATTCCCCACATATCCCCCCTTTTTATAAACTCTTTTTGCATATGCGTTTCTTTAATGGAGACATTGGATGGTTAGTACTTCCACTACCTAGTCTGGCCAAGCGGGTTCCCTGCTCCCGCGCGCGAAGATGTTAGAACCTAACTATCATCTGCTCAGGAGTTCTTTCACTCGATCTACGATGACTTTCTCATCCCCGTCATCCAGGAACAGGGTGTTCATCAGGATGGTGCTCTCCCTCCTTCGCCTGACCCAGATGGCTGGATCACCGTTCCTCAAATTATCGACGATCTCGGCGGTCTCGTCAGGAGTCTTGTCCAACGTAATCTGGAGACCCACTACGTGATAGCTGTAAGGCTGAGACTCTAACTTGGCCCCTGGGACGTCGCTCAGGGACTCCATGATGTAATTCCGTCTCTTACGTGCCGGGTCAAACCGCTCCTTCTCGTGGTCCATCTCCATCCACCTCTGAAGAGCAACCACCAAGGCCACGATCTCCTGCCTGTCCAGCTTGTACCCTCTACCTATCGTATGATGAGACCCTATGAAGCTGTTCTCCTTCACGGCCTCCATCAGCTCTTTTCGGCCGCATACGAAGCCCGTGGAGTTCGGACCCCCAAAGTACTTACCGCTGTAACACACCAGATCGGCTCCCATTGCCACGAACATCTTCAGCCTATCAGTGGGGTATGTCTGACCCGCTGCATCAACTATGATGGGGACATCCTGCCTGTGCCCTATCTCTATCACCTCTTCCAGAGGGATCACGTTTTTCCTAGGGGGGTCTAACTGTGGAAGATACTGTATGGCAGCCGTCTTCTCAGTTATGGCTCCCTCCAGCTCCTCCGGGGTGCAACCGTGATCTTCATCTCCTACCAGAATCCTCTTTCCACCCGGGACCTCCACGGCTCTATCGAAGACTGTGCGTAGATTTGCTTGAATTAGGACTTCGTTCTTCATACCCCTCGTGTCAGGCAGCTTACTCATCCTATCTGGGTCTGATCCTGCTATGCAGGCTGCGGTGCTCAGCGCGAGAGCACAATACGCTCCACTCGTTACGTGAGCCGCCTCTGCACCGGTGATCCCCGCAAT
>JAUWDP010000197.1 GCA_030608725.1 Candidatus Bathyarchaeota archaeon | reverse complement strand
CACGGGTCTGGTCATCCCGGGGCTCATCAACACCCACCTCCACGCCGCGGGGGCGCCCAACGACAAGAGCTTCCTCGAGGACATAGGGGTCAGGCCCCTCTACGGCAGCAACCTGGGGGAGAACCTCACCGCCCTCAACCTCGCCACCAGCAGGGAGGACAAGGAGATCCTATCACGGTACTCACTCGCGGAGTGCCTGAGGAGCGGGAACACCACCGTCGTCGAGATAGGGATGGTCTCCGCCATAGGCGAGGAGAAGACCGTCGAGATGATAGGCGAGATGGGCATCAGGGCCTGCGAGGGCCACGGCCTCGGGGACGGCGCCATGGAGCGGACCGGCGCCTACGACTTCCAGATCAAGTGGCTGGATGAGGAGGTGGGGCAGGGGAGGCTAGAGAGGGCCGAGAGGTTCGTGGAGAAGTACAGGGGTGCCCACGGCGGGAGGCTGATGCCGGCGCTCTACCCGGGAGGCGTCATGAGCTGCAGCTATGAGTACCAGAAGGCCATCAGGGAGAAGTCCGACGAGTTGGGGGTGCCCGTCTCCATCCACGCCGGGGAGTGGGTCGTCGAGTTCCAGAACATGCTCCGCATGTACGGCAGGACCCCCGTCGAGTTCATGCACGACACCGGCCTCCTGGGCCCCAACCTCATCATAGGCCACCTCTGGGCAATAGCCGGCCACCCCCTCCTAGCCTACCCTGCTGTCGGCGGGGGCGATCTGGCCCTCCTCGCCGAGGCGGGTGCCACCGTCTCCCACGACCCCGTGGTCTTCGCCAAACGGGGGAACAGGATGCACTCCCACTCTAAGTACCTGGAGGCGGGGGTGAACGTCAGCATCGGGACGGATACGGTGCCCCAAGACATGCTCAACGAGATGAGGATCGCCTCCTACGTCTCCAAGCTGGCGGACTGGGACCCCTACTCGGGGACCTCCAGGGAGGTCTTCAACAGCGCCACCCTCGCAGGGGCGAAAGCGATAGGTAGACCTGATCTGGGTAGGCTAGTTCCAGGAGCCATCGCCGACATCGCCATCATCGACATGGAGACCATCAACAGCGTGCCCTGCAGGGACCCCATCAGGAACCTGGTGAACTGCGCTCAGAGGGGCGACGTCAGGACGGTCATCGTGGATGGGAAGAAGCTTGTTGAGGATGGGAGGCTGCTCTACGTGGACGAGGAGAAACTCGTGAGAGAAGTCCAGGAGGTAGGGGAGAGGATCTGGAGCAAGATACCTGAGGTGCACCACTTCAAGAGGACTGCGGACGAGGTCTCCCCCCAGTCCTTCAGGCCCTGGGAGGAGTAACTCTCAGGGGGACTATGAAGAGCTGTGATCACCTTGCGCATGGGGCATCATCGTGACTTTAAGATGAAAACTACTTTCCTCCTCCTCTAGAATGTTTCAAATAACGATGCGCTGACTGAGGTAGTGAACCGTCATGGGTAAGGTTTCTATAATCAGGGCATCCGAGAGGCCGGACGATGAACGCGTCTACCAGATGGTCAAGGAGGCCATCGACCTCCTCGGGGGGCTGGAGACGATCGTCAGGCCGGGTCAGACGGTCGCCCTCAAGCCCAACGTCGTCACGGGGAAGCTGTCGGGGCCCGGGGTGACCACGGATAAACGCGTCGTCGAGGCGTTGATCAGGCTCTGCAATGAGGCGGGGGCAGGCAAGGTCAAGGTCGTCGAGGGGGCGGGGTACTTCACGGAGACGAGCAAGACCCTGGAGCTGAGCGGGATCAAGGCGCTCGCCGAGGAACATGGTGCCGAGGTCGTCGACGTCGACAGGGATGAGCACGTCGAACTCAAGGTCAGGGACCCGTTGATCACCCCCACCATCAAGGTGAGCAAGGAGTTCATGGACGCCGACGTCAGGATCAACCTCCCCGTCATGAAGACCCACGACCAGCTCGAGGTCACCCTCGGCGTCAAGAACCTGAAGGGGGTGCTCCCAAGGTACATGAAGAGGCACTTCCACAAGATCGGGGTGGTGAAGGGCATCCTCGACCTCTCCAAGACGGTGCCCGTCGACCTCACGGTGCTCGACTGCATCGTGGCTATGGAGGGCCTCGGCCCCAGCTTCGGGCCCAAGGTGGAGCTCAACACAGTCATGGCCAGCAGGGACGTCTTCAGCCTCGACCGCGTCGCATCCAAGGTCATGGGATTCGACGCCTCGGAGCTGGACTACCTAGTCGAGGCGGCGGAGCACGGGCTGACGGACCTGGACGCCGAGGTGGAGGTCGTCGGAGAGCCCGTCTCAAGCTTCACATATAGGTTCGAGAGGGCGCCCACGGGCATGGACTTCGCCGAGGGGGTCACCGTGATCAGCGAGGGCGCCTGCAGCGCCTGCCATGGCACGATCCACAGCGTCCTCTACGACCTCGAGCAGATGAAGGAGATGGGGGAGATAAGGGACCTCTTCATCGTAGTCGGCGAGAACGCCGAGGTGCCGGACGACCTGCCGAACACGCCGCTGATCATGGGCACCTGCCTTGGAAAATATAGAGATAAGGGCTGCTATGTTGAGGGCTGCCCGCCGAACAACGACAAGATGCGCGCAGCCATCAGGGAGATCTGCGGCATCTAGATCAACTATCATAGGCCCGCTCAGGCTCCAAGACCTGGGTCTGGAAGCTTATTTGGTATATAATGCTCAGGGAAGGACCCTACGCCAGTATAGGACGGTGGACGCGGTCTCCTCCCCGCCCTTCAAGCCCTGGGAAGAGTAGCCATACTCCCCTTTCTCCGACATGCGAGTCTTATATCCTCTAAAGGCTTCTAGATTCGTGAATCTCACTGGGATGATATTATGGGACTTCTAAGCAAGATACGCGTCCTGGACTTCAGCCACGTCTACTTCGGCCCCTACGCCACCATGATCCTCGGCGACATGGGCGCCGACGTCATCAAGGTGGAGCCCATCTGGGGGGAAGTCGCCCGGATCTACCCACCCCTCTTCGGCGAGGTGAGCGGGGTCTTCCACTACCTGGACAGGGACAAGAGGGGGATGACCATCAACCTCAAGGACCCGAAGGGAAAGGAGATCGCTCTCGCCCTGGCGGAGAAGAGCGACGTCATCGTCGAGAACTTCTCACGGGGGGCCATGGACCGGCTGGGGCTGGGCTACGAGGACATCAAGAAGGTGAAGCCCGACATAATTTACGCCTCCCTCAGCGGCTTCGGACTCGATGGGCCCTACGCAAAGCGCCCAAGCTTCGCCTCCATCGCCTCCGCGATGTCGGGGTGGTATAGGCTCACCGGCGACATCGTTGACCGCGAGGGGCCGCCCCTAAGACCCGCTGAGTGGCACGGGGACCTAGACCCTGCCCTCTACGCTGTCGTGGGGATTCTGAGCGCCCTCCTCCACAGGGAGTGGACCGGCGAGGGGCAGATCGTCGATGTCTCCCAGCTTGACTGCATGATCGCCCAGAACGGGGTCTCCCTCACCAACTACCTGATGTCGGGGCTCCTCCCCTGGGAGCTCAACGAGAAGTACTCGGGGCTCAGGTTCTTCGGGGCCTTCGAGGCGAGGGATGGATGGGTCTTCATACATACGAG
>JAUWDP010000178.1 GCA_030608725.1 Candidatus Bathyarchaeota archaeon | reverse complement strand
TTAAAAGAATCTCAATCGCATAGACGCCTGATGTATCATGGTCCCTAGCTGTGCTGATCGTCGACGATGACGAAGATATACTGGACATTTTCGAAATGACCCTGTTGGAGGGTGGATACACAGTTGAGACCGCTTTAACGGGGGCGGAGGCGTTGGTGAAAGCCCAGGATCTGAAATTCGACGTAGCCATCCTCGATATCGTCCTCCCTGACTTGCGGGGCGATAAACTGGCTCTCAAGCTGAAGAAGGGGAACGACGATGTCAACATAATCTTCGTCACCGGGTACGCCAACATGCAGGACTGTATCAACTCCCTCAACATAGGCGTGAGCGACATACTGCTCAAGCCGATCGGAGAGGAAGAGCTGCTTCAAGCAGTAGAGAGCGCTCTGCCTGTTGAGCTGGTCGCCTGATCCGCTCAGACCCGGGGGAGGTCGTGAGGTAACCACGGGCGGAGGGGGCGGGCTTGGCCGGAGAGCTTCTTAACCAAACGTTACCACTTCTGGTAACCTCGTTCTTAGCGTTGGCCACGGGAGTCTACGCCCTGTACCGACGCCTATTCTCAGGTAAGACTTCAGGCACCGCGATTGTCTTGGCCACGTCTGTCTGGAGCATCAGCTATACCATGGGGATGGTCTCCACGGAGCTCCAGTACAAGAGCTTCTGGTTCCTCACGAAGGTGGCCTGCGACACCCTCGCCTCGACGTCGTTCCTCCTCTATGTCATGGACTTCCTGAAGACCAAGGAACTGGATCTTAAGAGGAAGCTTCTACTCTGGCTCCCCCCGCTACTCGCCTTGGCTTTCCTGTTCACCAACTATATCCACCAGATGGTCTTCGCATCCATGCGGGTCGACCCTCGGAACGCTTATGACCCCCTGTTGATCGAGTTCGGCTATGGCTTCTGGGTTCTCGTGGTCTACAACTACGCGATTCTCCTCCTATCACTGTTTCTCGTCTACAGGGTGTTCTTACGCTCCCCAAATCTGTACCGAACCCGAGTAAACACTCTCCTCCTATGTATCTCCCTTCCCTGGATCTCCCAGTTGCTCTTCGAGTTCGGGATGACGCCCAACAGCTACAACATGACCCCATTCGTTGCGAACCTAGCTGCAGCCGCCATCGCCTTCATCAGCCCTGATCGTCTCTACATCATGGATGTCGTTCCCAACGCCTACAAGTCGATCATCGACGAGTTGTATGACGCGGTGATTGTCATCGACTCCGATAACCGTATACTCGACATGAACAGCTCTGCGAGGAGCCTAACCAAGCTTGACTCGCCGACACTGTCCATCCAGGAGAGGAGGGATTTCTGGCCTAACCTGATCGATGAGTATGGGCTACATGAGAACGGGGCGGAGGACCCCACGGAGATCATCCTCCTCAAAGGGGGCAACCCCCGGACGTTTGATGTCAACGTCTCCCCCGTTGAGTCCTGGTTGGGTCAAGTCGACCACAGGGTAATCATCCTCCGGGACGTGACTGAGCGGAAGAGGTATCTGGACGGTCTGGAGGCGGAGGTGGAGGAGAGGACGAGGCTGCTACGAAACGCCGAACGGATGGCTACCATAGGTGAGACGGCCGCCATGGTGGGGCACGACCTGCGTAATCCCCTCCAGGTCATCGTGGGGAGCCTGAGCATAATTAGAAGGAGGCTGGGCAGCCTCTCTGAGGAGACCGAGCTGCCCCAGGTGGAACAGATAGGGGACCTTGTCGATAAGGTCTCGCGACAGACGGGCTACATGAACAAGATAGTGTCTGACCTCCAGGACTTCGCTAAGCCCATCGTGCCCGCCTTCGGCGACATCGACCTTGAGGAGCTTATCGACGATATGATGCCAGCCATCGAAGTCCCCAGTAATGTGACGCTCTCTATGGCCTTCGACGAAGGGCTTCCCACCGTTTGGGCCGATGGGGGCTTCCTCAGGCGGGTGTTCACGAACCTTGTCACGAACGCTATCCAGGCGATGCCCCAGGGAGGCGACCTCAAGATCGAAGGTCACGCCCTAGGTGGGGAAGTCAGTGTCAGCGTCGGAGACACGGGGGTTGGGGTATCTGAGGCGGCCCAGGCCAACCTGTTCAAGCCCCTCATCACAACCAAGCCGAAGGGGATGGGTCTGGGGTTGCCCGTCTGTAAGCGTATGATCGAGGTCCATAAGGGTCGGATAGAGGTTGAGTCCGAGGTAGGGGTCGGTACAACGTTCACGGTTAAGCTGCCTATTGGTGCCAGCGAGAGGAAGGTGGAGGCAGCGCCCGAGGCGGAGAGCACTGTTCCCCAGGAGCAAACTCAAGGGTTGGATTAGCGCGCGCGAGTTTCGTATAATCCACCACAGGCGGAGGATGCACTTTTTCGCCTTGGACGGCTTCGTGATGTACACCTTCGAGTGCGTGGACAGCGACTTCACCCAGAGGGTCATGGATGCCATCGAGTTCTCCAACTTCCAGTGGAGCGAGTAGAACGGCTCCACCTTTTTACTCCCAAATCTTTTGAGCAAGCAGGGACACATTCGAATTATAATGAAAAAGCTTGAAGACTACAAGATCATGCCCCTCTACGCGGGGCAGCCCGTCGGTGACCCCCAGGTCTCCCCCGACGGCTCCAAGGTCCTCTTCACCTACTCAGAGGTGAACATGGAAGAGGACAAGTACGACACCCACATCTGGCTCCTCGACCTGAGTAAGAAGCGCCCCACGCAGTTCACCCATGGCAAGGAGAACGCCTCCAATCCCCGGTGGTCCCCGGACGGGAAGACCATCCTTTTCACCTCAAGCCGTCCAAGTGAGGACGACAAGAAGGACGACAAGGAGAAGAAGAAGGCCCAGATCTACCTCATCCCCGTTGATGGCGGCGAGGCAAGGAGGATCACCGACTTCGAGGACGGCGTCCAGAACCCCGTCTGGTCCCCTGACGGGAAGATCATCTACTTCACATCTGCCATCTTCAAGGGGGAGAAGCGAAAGGAGAGCGACGTCAAGATCCTCCGTCGCATCAAGTACAAGGGCGACGGAAGGGGATTCTACGAGGGGAAGTACACTCACCTCTTCTCTGTCCCCGCCAAGGGGGGCAAGGTCAAGCAGATAACAGACGGGGAGTACGACGTCACCTCCCCGGTCCTCTCACCTGACGGGAAGACTGTCGCCTTCACGGGCAACTTCGACGAGGGCGGGGACTACTCGTACCTCAGGTACATCTATACTGTCCCAGCCAAGGGCGGGGAGCCCGAGGTCCTGCTGAAGAGGCAGGGCTCCGTGGGCGCGCTGGGCTACTCCCCCTGTGGGAAGCACCTGGCGTTCACGGGGTACGAGGTCGAGGACCCGGATCTGGTCTGGTACCATCAGACCCAGCTCTGGACGATGCCTGCAGAGGGAGGGAAGCCCAAGTGCCTCACCGCTGAGTTTGACAGGACGGTCTCGGCCAGGGGAGGCTCGGTCAAGTGGTCCCCCGACTCGAAGCACATCTACGTCAAGTTCCCAAACCACGGCACCAGCCACGTCCACAGGGTGAGCCTCAAGGGCGAGGTCGAGACCCTGACGGAGGGGACGATGAACGTCGGCTCATTCACCATGGACAAGGCCGGGAAGGTCTTCGCCTTCAACGCCTCGGATCCCATGACGCCCTACGAGCTCTGGACCCTGGACGACGGGGGCCAGGCGAAGAGGACCGTGATGAACAGGGCCCTCCTGAGGAAGCTG
>JAUWDP010000339.1 GCA_030608725.1 Candidatus Bathyarchaeota archaeon | reverse complement strand
GTAGTTGAACCAGCTCCACAGCAGGTCCCCAAGCTCCTCCTTCGTCTCCACCGACGGGAAGCTCCCCTCGATCTCCAAGCAGAACCTGTAGAGCTTCGGGAGGTTCAGCCAGGGGGCCGGGCAGCCCGGAGGGGCCTCGTTCCCCAGCATCTTCGCGATGTGGCTGGTCGTGTAAAGCCACATCTTCTTGCAGTGGCCCACCGTGAAGTCCGGGTCAGCGAGGGCGGCCCGCAGCGCAGGGGCGGCTGACTTCCAACCCATGGCCTGGGTGTCGGCGATGAGGAACACCAGGTTCCCGAGGACCTGGCCGTCGACGCTGGCCCCGCTGGGGAAGACCCCGAGCTTTGACAGGGTCACCTCCTCGGGCTCGTCCCACCAGATCCTGTCGATGTCAGCCTCGATCTCGTCCTTGACCTCGCGCCAGTCCTTCACTCCGGGCACCTCCTCGCCGTCATAGTGATGGGCTCATGGGTCATGTAGTACGCGTTCCAGACCGCCCTCCCCGCCTCCCTGAGGGCCTGCATGTCCCCGTCGTCCACCTTCGCGACGACGGCCCCCTTCACCGTGATTGCCTCGGTGCAGGGACCGTAGTAGCAGCTTATGCCCCCGTACCCTCCGAAGACGGAGTAGTTGATGCTCCCCGGGGGGATCTCGCAGAACATCCGCCTGTGCCTGCCCAGGGCCTCCCCTGTCTTCACCGGGTGCCTGGGGGGCCTCGCCTCGGCGCTGAACTCCTCCCCCGTGGAGACGGGGTGCCTGCAGAAGAACTTCACGGGCTCGCTGAGCCGCTCCCAGAGCAGGTCGCAGAGTTCGGGCTCCTCGTCCTCGAGGAGGGACGCCTGGACCATGAGGTCGGCTGACGGCCACTCAAGGCAGATTCTCCTAGCCATATCTCTCACAACGTAGTTGATTCCAGCCATATTTAGAACATATACTAGGAATACTGGCAAAGAGATGCTTGGAGAAACATCTGGCCTATCTAAGTTCTCGGGGGGGCACGCCTCAGATGAGATCCTCCATCCTCGCCTCGGGTTGCTTCTTCTTGTGCGCCCTCTCCATGAACCATCCCACGAGAAAGGAGACCATCGCCAGGGTCATGAAGACCAGGAGGGGCCACTCCAGGCTTAGGTCGCCCGTCCGGGTGACCTGGTAGACCATGAGGATCGTTAAGCCGAGGAAGAGAAAGGACCCTGCATAAAGCCAGTGCCACGTCCTCATCTTGAACATCCAACTTCCTCCTGCGACGCCCTCCTCGGCTGAAGGCTATTGATACGCCTTCTCCGGCCCACATAAGTCTTACCAACGGGAAACCGATTTACGTGAGGAGAAGGAAGATTCTACCATGACTGGTCTAAGAAGGGCCGAGAAGGAGATCACTGACAGGGCGGAGGTCGAGGCGGTCCTCGGGGAGGCGGAGGTGGGGAGGCTGGGGACCTGCGTGGACGGGAGACCATACGTCGTCCCCCTCAACTTCGCATACCAGGATGGGAAGATCTACTTCCACGGCGCCGGGGAGGGGAAGAAGCTCAGGGACATCGCCGAGAACCCCCGGGTCTGCTTCGAGGTGGACTCCGCGGAGAAGATGCCCGCAGAGGGCCCCTGCGATTACAGCTACAGGTACAGGAGCGTCATAGCCACGGGGAAGGCTCGGATGCTCCACAACATCAACGAGAGGGCCGACGCCCTCAGGGTCATCGTTGAGAAGTACGCAGAGGGGAAAGGCGCGGAGATCACCAGACATGGAATACTGGGGGTGAACCCAGTCGGTGCTTGCAAGTTTGCAAGAGAAGCTCAATATCGGAAACGAGATCTCCTTTATGGCGGGCAGCTCCTTGGCCGGCGGGGTAGCCCGGGCTGGCGAGACCTGCGGGGCATTGACAGGTGCAATCATGGCCATCGGCCTGGTGGCAGGTCGAAGGAACCTAGAGGATTTGGATACCTACCAGTCCTGTATGGCACTTGCACGTGAGGCGAGGCAGCAGTTTCTTGAACGGATAGGACACACACTGTGCGCCG
>JAUWDP010000290.1 GCA_030608725.1 Candidatus Bathyarchaeota archaeon | reverse complement strand
GCTTATGAATGTGTAGTCGACGCAGGGAGCGTCCCCGCAGTTCTCCGCATCCGGGTCCAAGGTCCAGTAGTGGAGGCCGCAGCTGGGGCAGAGCTTCCTCACGTAGCCCATCTCCTTGAAGAAGGGCAGCCTAAACTCGTCTGGGGGTACTTCCACGTCTTTCAGACTCCCGCAGGGGGATTGGTTAAGGGAGTGGAAAAAACTTTGCTTAGACTCCGAAGAGGGCGCTGAGACCCTGGAGGTCCTCTTCTTCCTCTTTCTTCTCCTCTTCTTTGGGCTGCTCCTCCTCTTCCTCCTCCTGGGCGGCAGGGGCGGCGACGGGGGCAGCGGCGGCGGTGATGAAGGGGGCCTTGAGGGCCTCCTCGATGTCCACCTCTGCGAGGGCGGCAACGAGGGCATTCACCCTGACGGTGTCAGGGGATATCCCCGCTGCGTTGAGTATGTTCCCTAACGAAGACTCGTCGATCGCCTTGCCGGCGCTGTGGAGCAACATCGCGGCATACATGTATTCCAAACGTCTTTCACCTCTTTTCGACAGACCTGTCTGTCGAACCGTAAACTAAGGAGCATATAACCGGCTTTTATTCTTTCCTATTCAGCGGAGTGCATAGGGAAGTATTTTATCGTCCACCCTACCCAACACAGGTGTGATAACCCGATGGTCAGGAGGATAAAGAAGAAGCCCGCCGAAGAGCTGGAGCTCCTCATCGACTCCGTCCTCGGCCCCCATGCGCCTCCCATAGCCAGAGTCGAGCCGGGGGAGACGGTGGAAGTAGAGACTTGGAGCGCCCTGAGCCGGGTGACCAACCCGGTAACGGGGCCAATCTACGTCGAGGGGGCTGAGCCTGGGGACACCCTATTGGTTGAGGTCCTGGACATTGAGCTGCCCGAGAAGGGGACCGTGGCCATAATACCCGGCTTCGGCTCTCTGGAGGGCTGGCTGAACCTGTTCGAGCCCAAGAGGAAGACATGCGCCATCTCGGATGGGAAGATCGCCTACGAGACCGACGACGGTAGGACCTTCGAGATCGCGGCGGACCCGTTCGTGGGAACGATAGGCGTCTCCCCGCTGTTCGAGGCCATCACGAGCCTCTCCCCCGGCCGCCACGGGGGGAACATGGACTGTCCGGATATCAGGCCTGGGAACACCCTCATGCTCCCTGTCTCCAGGCCGGGCGCCCTCTTCAAGCTGGGGGACGTCCACGCGGTGCAGGGAGACGGTGAGATCTGTGGGGTGGCCATCGAGGTGGACGCCGTAGTCACTTTGAAGTTCGGCCTGAGGAAGGGGTGGACCATAGGCTGGCCCAGGATCGAGTCCCCCGACGAGATCATGACCGTGGGGAGCGCCCGGCCCTTGGAGGACGCAGCCCGACAGGCCTTTCGGGAGATGGTGGAGTGGATGGTAACCGACCATGGCTGGGTTAGGGACGACGCCTACATGTTCCTCAGCATCGCCGCGAGGGCCCGAATAGCTCAAATTGTAGATCCACTATACACCGTGGTGGCGAAGCTGCCGAAGATGTATATCGGAGGAGATTGATATGGAAGAGTCCGATGTCCCGATGGTCTGCCCCAAGTGCGGGGGGCAAAATGGTGCAAGGGAACCTCACCATCCCCCTGGAGCGGATGAGCCCCAGGACGATGGACCAGCTGACCCCCAGCTTCTCGATGGGGGGCTTACCCCAGATGATGGAGGACTATTCAACCGAGCCCCGCTGGAAGGAGAAGACCGGGGAGAGAACGGGCCTCATCTTCAAGAGGGACGAGGTCAAGCAGATGAAGCTGGACGGATATCGCTGCAGCCTGTGCAACTACATTGAGATCTACGCCAAGCCGTAGTAGCCCAATTCAGAGCCTGAACCGACCGCTGTGAACGCTATCCCTGTAGCAGGCCTTGACGCATTTTCCGCAAACATCACTTTCGAGGCCGAGGGAGACGATGTATCTCAGGCACTGTTCCCGATAGTTCTCGAGCCTGTCCTTGGAGCCGAGGATGGGGCAGGCGTCGAGGCAGGCTCGACAGTCCCTGCATCCCATCAGAGTGGGAGGGGTCCTCTCAAGGGCGAGGTCGGTGACCACTGAGGCGAGCCTTATGGCGCAGCTGTGTCTGGGGTTAACGATGAGTTCGTTCTTTCCCCTCCATCCGATCCCCGACTGCTCCGCGGCGACCCTGTGGGATACCGCCAGCGAGTAGTCCTCGACTCGGTTGATCTCCGAGGCGATATCCACAACCGTCGCGGGCAGGGCGATCCCCCCTGTCTCAATGGCCAGTCTGGCCGCCGTCTCGTCGAGGGCGTCATTCAGCCTCTTGTACTCCTTGGCGTATACGTTCCATCTATCCATGTCGTAGCCGTCCCCCCTCTTCACCGCAATCGCTTCTATGGCGTGCCTAGGGTAGGCATAGGCGATGCTGATGATGGAGCCTCCATCCATGAGGCTGGTAAAGCCTTCCCCCGAGGCTTCTTCTAGGAGCCTCCGCTGGACCGGGAAGAGGGCGTCATGGACCAGACGGAAGGATGCGAC
>JAUWDP010000083.1 GCA_030608725.1 Candidatus Bathyarchaeota archaeon | reverse complement strand
CTCCTGAAGATCGTCAAGCACCCCAAGCTACGGCCCACGAGGATCGAAGTCCCCATAGAGCCAGTAAGGATCGGACTTGAGGAGCGCGTCTTCAATCCTGACATGCTGGCACGATATATGCGGGGAGACGAAGCGGTGATGAGAGGGGAGATCGGTGACTTCGTGAACCTGTTCTGGCCGAACCTTGCCCACTGGAGCGGCATGCTCTGGGACCCCAAACGGTTCCCAATGATGGTCTACGAGATGAACAAGGATGACGGCCCCTCCATGATGAAGTTGATGAAAAAGAATGAAGAAGTCAAGCGCGCCATGTTTCCCTTGCACACGAGACTCTTCCTCAGGCTCATGCCGAAAAGCTTCAGCAAGGTCAAGGACATGAAGAAACTATTTATGGGGATGGAAAGATCGCTCGGCGGCCCTAGACAAGAGCGCAGCGGCATCGTCGAGTACCTCGAGGACGCCTCCAAGACCGACGAACACCATCTCAGGTTATATGAATGCTCTGAGTGCTGGGGGTTCGATGACATCGACGCCGCGATGGCTTTCTACACCCCCCCTGGGGTGGCGGGCCTCATCAAAGGATTCGAGAGCTGGAAAGGCCTAGAGAGAGACTGGAACGCCGTTGAGACGAAGTGCATTGGCCTCGGGGACCCGTACTGCGAGTTCAAATTCGTGCCCGGGGAAATCGATGGGCTGAAGGATTCTCTGCGGAAGGATGTTTCGGTCATCGAAAGGATACATCAACGGCTGATGCACCACCTCATGGAAAATCTGCTTCACGGAAAGCCCCTTCTGGAGAGGCCTGAACTTGGTAGCTATGTGAGCATACACAGGGTCACCCACGCCATGGTCTTCCCTGCACTAGCCGGAGAAAGGTACCGGATGGTGCTGGGGATGGGCGGCGCAAGGACAGGAAAGCAGCTCGGTGAAAGCCTGATGGAAGCAGGACTAGGTGAGGACGACGCGGTGAAGCGTGTTCTCAACTTCTTGAACCAAAGCAAGGTTGGGAACGTCTCGATGGATGAGACCATAAGAATAAAGGAGAACTGCGAGAGCTCGCAGACGAAGATGTTTACAACGAAGGAGAAAGTGCCTTCCTGCTACTTCACCACCGGATTCCTCAACGGCTTCTTCTCAGCCGTCAAGAACCAGCACGTCAAGGAGACGAAGTGCATAGCCATCGGAGACCCCTACTGCGAGTGGGAGTTCAGATAGGTGATCATATGGTGACCCTGATTCAACTACAAGAAGTACCATCTGAAACCATGATCCTGTTGGTTGGCCCTCCAGGCTCAGGAAAATCAACTTTCTGCCATCAGACAGTCCTCAACAACATATCGATAAAACCAGTCATCTACGTAACGACCGAAACAGCTCCGTCCAAAGTTGAAGACTCATTAAGAGAAAAAGGGCTTGTCAGGGCGTTACCCCATCCCATTAGCTATGTCGACGCTTTTCACGAGACCGTAGGTCTGATAACTGAGGATAGACCAGACACGGAATACGCCTCATCCGAGGATCTGACGAGCTTGGGAATAGCCATCGACAAACTCAGAGATCGGATGAGTGAAAAGAGCCTGCTCGTCTTCGATTCTCTGACCTCGCCCTACCTCATGAGCGGTTCAGAGATCTTGAGGTTCATGAGGACGACTTTGATCAGGTTTGCGGCCGAGGGGAACGCCGTCTTGGCCTGCGTAGACGAAGGATGCGGCAAGCAAGAGGATTTAGTGGCCATGATGAGCCTCTCCGACGGCGTGATAAAGATTGAAAGAGAGAAGGAAAAGCAGCTCTTGGACATCGTGAAGCACCCAAAAGTTAGGCCGACAATAATCAAAGTTCCCACCGAACCAAAACCCAGTGGACTGAAATTCATGTTCGAGTCAGGTATCATGGATCTGAAGGTAGGAAAACAATGTTATGATGCGGTTACACGAGGGGATGAAAAGTGGATGAGGAAAGAGGTCGGAGACTACGTGAACCTTTTCTGGCCAAACCTTGTCACGTGGAGCGGCATGCTCTGGGACCCTAAGAGGTTCCCGACGCTGAAATACGAGCTCGACAAGTTGGACGGCACGATGGCAAGAGAGATGATTCAGTTTTATCCCTGGCATGTGAGGCTCATGTTCAAGTTCATGCCTAAGGACTTTAATAAAGTCAATAACATGAAAAAACTGTTCAAAACCTTAGCCCCTTGGTGCGAAGCGGAGCGAAGCGGCATAGTGAAATACCTTGAAGACATCTCTAAAACCAACGAACACTACATTAGAGTTTACGAGAACTACGCCTGTTGGGGATTTGAAAACGTAGGCGCTGCAATAGCTCTTTTTTACGCCGCTGCCTGCGCCGCAGGCTCGTGCAAAGGATTTGAGGAATGGAAAGGACTTGAAAGAGACTGGAACGCCGTTGAGACAAAGTGCATCGGCCTTGGGGATCCCTACTGCGAGTTCAAACTGGTACCTGGGGAAATCGATGAGCTGAGGGACACCCTGGAGAAGGACAGCACGTTTGTGGAAAGGATGCAAGACCAATTGATGCATCGCCTCATGGGATTTCTACTCCATGGAAAGCCCCTAGTAGAGAGACCTAAGTTAGGAAGCGATATCCACCTCCACGCCGTCATCCATGCAACAGGTTTTTCCCAATTGACCAATGAAAGATACCAGACAGCTATGAGGATGGGAGGCGCCAGGGCGGGAAAGGAGGTCGGAGAACAGCTGATGGAAGCGGGGGTAGGAGAGGACGATGCCGTGAAACGTATTCTCATGTTCCTAGAACACTGCAAGGTTGGAAAGATTGCAGCAGATGATACAATACGAATAAAGGATAACTGTGAGAGTATAGGTGCGAAGTTCATAACGATGAAGTTCAATGAGCCCTCCTGCTATTTCACCACGGGCTTCCTCAACGGATTCTTCTCCGCCGTAAAGAACCAGCACGTCAAAGAAACCAGATGCATAGCGATGGGCGACCCCTACTGCGAGTGGGAGTTCAGATAGGGTTGGAGCAGTGAACGCGAATTTACGCGCATGTCGCTCCGGCTATTATATTTTAGAGTGAGATATCCCCAAGGTCTACCCGTTTGAGCGTGAGACGACTTGGAGAATGTGATCTGACGGAGTTGGGATCGTTCAGCCTTGGCCGTAGGGCTTCGCTAGGAACTCCAGGATCTCGAGGACGTAGCCCCCCGGGTCCCTGAAGAGGAGGGTCTTCATCCTGAGGTAGGCGGGCTCCTTGGGGGGCTGGTCTATCTCGACGCCGTTCTCCACGAGGTGCCTGTGCCAGGCGTCTATGTCGTCCACGATGACGGTGATCATTACGGGCTTGTCCTCAGAGGGCTTGAGGAACCCCCTCTTCCCGTCCACGAGGCCGATGTGGGCGTTCTCCGCCACCTTGTAGACTTTCGCGAAGTCGACGTCGATGACCTCCTCGAAGCCCATGACCTCACCGTAGAACTGGCACGCCCTCTCCAGATCGTTGTAATAGGTGAATGTGATGAGCCCCTCTGAATCTGGCTGGGACATGTCGCGTTCACAGCTACCTGTATGAGTCTCTGATATTAACTGTGTTGACCGTGGAGGTAACCTCAAAGTTGCAGCCTATCATTGATGGGTAATCTAGTGAGGGTGAAGATTGGCCGAGTGGCTCGACTTCATGCGGGGCAACGTCCTCGTGTTGACCGTCGCGCGCGGTGTGAAAGGATGTTGATCTATAAGGAAGAATACTATGCTACCCTAATCCATCCTGAGGACAGTTTATATGTGGAGATCGGCGTCATGCCCTCCATAACATGATGGCTAGGCGCCGGTAGTCATGCCCTCCATAACATGATGGCTAGGCGCCGGTAGATTTGGAGTGAAAGAAATGAAGAAAGTAGTGATAGAGACCGAGAACCTGTCGAAATATTACGGCAAGGGCAAGGAGATAAAGGCACTGGACGAGCTCAACATCGAGGTGTTCGAGGGCGAGACCTTCGGGCTCCTCGGGCCCAACGGAGCCGGGAAGACGACGGCCGTCCGGCTGCTCAACGGGATAATCAAGCCCTCGGGGGGCACCGCAAGGGTGAACGGCTTCGATATCGTCCAGCAGGGGGACGACGTCAAGCGAATCACTGGGATGCTCGCCGAGTCACCCGGGCTTTACGAGAAGCTGAGCGGATACGAGTTCTTGGAGTTCATGGGGGCCCTATATGATGTCCCCGGCGACGTCCTGGGGGGCCGGATCGACGAGCTGCTCAAGCTTTTCGGCCTCCACGAGAGGCGGAACCACCTCATAGAGGGGTACAGCAGCGGGATGAAGCAGAAGCTGCTGATCGCGTCGGCCCTCATCCACGACCCGCCGATTCTATTCCTGGACGAGCCCACGTCAACCCTAGATCCAAGGGCTTCCCACATGGTGAAGGAGCTCATCGAGGAGTTGGCGGATACGGCCGGGAAGACTATCTTCATGTGCAGCCACCTCCTGCCGGTGGTGGAGGAGCTCTGCGACCGGATAGGGATCATCAACAACGGCAGGCTGATCGCCATCGGGACTGTTGCGGAGATCATCGCCCAGTCGGGCAAGGGGACCTTGGAGGAGGCGTTCATAGCCCTGACTGGCGGCCTCGTGAACGGCGAGCTCCTCGCATGGAGGGAGCAGGTTGCCCAGCCCTAAGTGGCTCGTGATAGCCAAATACGAGTACAGGATCCAGACCAGCTGGATCAGGGGCATTAGGAGGTACTTCCCCTTCGCGGCGGCCGGCCTACTAGCCGTCTGGGTCTTCTACCTGGCTCCGATGATGGTCCAGTCCCTGATGGACGACTTCCTCGATGTCTTGGTGAGCCAGGTGGCCGTAGCCCTATTCGAGATAATCCTCTTCATGCTGTCGGCCTTTTTGGCGATCATGCCGGTCTCCAACGCCCTGAAAGACGAGGGAGGGATAAGCCGGGTAGAGCTCATGCTCAAGGCTCCCGTGAGGCCCGGGGATGTCCTAGTAGGCGAGTTCCTGGGGAAGACGCCCCTCTACTCCATCTTCGCCATCGGCATCGCAGGGCTATTCACCGCGCTGCTGGCCCCCTTGGGCCTTAGTCCCCTGCAGACAGCTCTGATAATATTCCTGGCTTTCGTCACATGCCTCTCCTCGTCCTGGGTGGGCACCGTGCTGGCCGCCGTGGCAAGGACCACCCTCGGTAGGACCGCGAAGGGGAAGGACATAGGTAAGGCTCTGTCTTTCATCCTTGTGTTGCCTCTGGTCGCCCTCATGTATGGCATAATGTTCGGCGACATACTCACAGCACTGGTCGACCCGGGGACAAGCGGGCTGGTCAAGACGGTGCTGGGACTCTTCCCTAGCTCTTGGGCGGCCGAGGTCATCGTCGCCTTCGCCAACAACCCCTCGAACATCGGTGCGGTCTGGGCCCTGACCCTCACGCGAGTCGGAGGCGTGGTCCTGTTCATGGTGGGAGGCCTCGCCATAGGCTGGAAGATAACCGACAGGGCGTACAGCCTTGAGCCCACGAACCTGGGCGTCACGGTGGTGGGGCCCGACGGGGCGTTCTACAGGACGGTCAAGTTCCTGGGAGGGGGCGGGTCCTTCGGCTCCCTGCTGGTCTCGGTCTTCAAGGACTACGGACGGAGACTGGAGAACTTGTCCCAGATCGGGTACATCGTCAGCCTGATGCTGCTCATTAACTTCTTCATCGTGGACGACGCCCAGGGGTCCCAGATAATTGGGCTCCTCATGGGCTCCATGATGGCCCTCTTCCTCTGCTCCGATGCCACCATCAGGGGGAAGGAGAACCTGTTCATCTACAGGAAGACCCCCTCCGGGGTGGG
>JAUWDP010000253.1 GCA_030608725.1 Candidatus Bathyarchaeota archaeon | reverse complement strand
GCCACCCGCGACGTCCACGTCCCCCTGGACTCCCCCTACTACCGGGGTTTCTGGGAGGCCTGTGAGGAGCAACGGTTCCCCGTCCTCTGCCACATCGGCGACGTCGAGGACTTCTGGCACGAGGAGACCACCCCCGCCTGGGCCAAGGAACGGGGCTGGGGCTACTACCATGGCGACTACTCCGACCTAGAGGAGCTCTACACGGAGATTGAGAGCGTCCTGGAGCGCCACCCTGACCTCCCCATAGCCCTCTGCCACTTCCTCTTCCTCTCACCCCACCTGGAGCGTGCGGAGGAGCTCCTCGACGCCCACCCCAACGCCTGCCTCGACCTCAGCCTCGGCGTAGAACTCATGTACAACATCAGCCGCAGACGCGACGACTACCGGGAGTTCTTCATCCGCCACGACACCCGCATCCTCTTCGGAACCGACATAGGCATGTCCACCACCCTCCCCCAGCACATCGCCCGCATCACCATGATACGCAGGTTCCTCGAGACAGGCGACGAGTTCCACACCCCCGACTCCGCCGACGACCTCCTCACCCGCTACGAGCTTCCCTACCTCGGCCTAGACCTCCCCCGTTCATCCCTGGAGAGGATCTACGCCGGTAACTTCAGGCGCCTCTGGGGTGACGAGCCCAGGAAGGTGGACGTGGACCTGGCCGTAGATACATGCGTGAGGGAGGGTGGCACGGTGATGGCGGAGGCCTTCAAGGGGCTTCAGGAATAGGCTCCATGCCCGCTGCACGAGGAACTGGCATATCAAATAATGGATCCATTATCCTATCTGTCCACGACGGTGACTTCCTGTATCACTACGTCCTGGACGGGCCAGTCGTCATAGAGCCCCCTGGAACCCGTTCCCACCCCTGCGATGGCGTCTACGACATCCAACCCTTTGACGACGCGGCCGAAGACCGCGTACCCGTCGTTGCCCGTGCTATAATCCAGGAAGGAGTTGTCCACCAAGTTTATGAAGAACTGGGAGGTCGCGCTGTCCGGGACGCTGGTGCGCGCCATTGCTATGGCGCCCCTCACGTTCCTGAGGCCATTCCTCGACTCAAGCACTATGGGGTCCCTCGTCGGCTTCTCAGCGCCGTTCGATGCCAAGCCGCCCCCCTGGATCATGAAGCCGGGGATGACCCTGTGGAAGACCGTGTCCTCGAAGTGCCCGTCCGAAGCATACTCGACAAAGTTGGCGACGGTGACGGGGGCCTTCTCGGGGTCGAGTTCCAGCTCGATGGTCCCCATCGAGGTCTCCATGATCACGGTCACCTTCTTGGCGGCTTTATTCCCTAAGAACAGCGAGCCGACGGAGACTAACATGACGACGATCAGAACCAATGTGACGGCGTTTTTCCGCGTAACCCTCATACTGAAAAGATGCACGCATCTACAAGAAATGTTTTAGGTCTCAAACCGGGGGAGCACACAGCTCTTTAGCCTGACAGCCCATCGCATACGCGACGGACTTGCCCTACGGAGAAGTCAGGACCCGCACGCTTCTCTCCCATCGCCTGTCTCCCCCTAGAAGGTCTGGACTACATGATATTGCCGGTTTCTATCGAATAATATGAACGGACGGCATTCTCACAAGAATTGGACTGAAAAACCGCGTAAACAAAGAATGATTAAATGTATGACTGCCCACACGCGTCGTCGGGGAAGGTCGGACTACCCTATTTTCAGGTATCCTTTGTCCCGCAGCCAGTAGGCCTGGTTCTGGGTGTACCTGAAGATGATGTCTCCCTTCTCCTCGTACTCGAAGTCCCAAGGAGATATGAGGACCACGTCGCCCTCCCTGACCCAGTTCCTCTTCTTCATCTTGCCGCGGATCCGGCACAGCCTCTGGTGCCCATCCTGGCAGATGACCCTCATGCGCGTGTACCCGAAGTTCTTGTCGACGATCCCCAGGATATCATTCCTGTTCGGCATGAGCATCCGTCTCCGGATGTCGCCCTCATTCTTAACTAACTTCTTACCCATCTGGTTAATTCCTGCACCCATAACTTGGGACGGTGACTAATAAGTGGATACGTATGTCGCTCATTCAGAAAACAGTATCAGAAATCCATACGCCACCGGTAGGGAAAGGGTAGATGGGCATCATTTATCTTCTCAGCCCCTCAATCTAAGTGTCCCGCAGTCCACGCGGAGGATTCCACGAGGAGAAATGCCATGCAGAGGGAGGCCCTGACCACCGCCATCGAGGCCCTGAGCTGGATGGAGCTCAGAAGGATAAACGAGCGCCTCGCCCTGAGCAGGACCGCCAGACAGCTCGATATCCGGGAAGGATCCACTCTACGCCACGCCTACCGCCTCATAATGGAGGTCACGCGAAGGCGGAACGCCCTCGACCACCTGGCCATCCAGGCACTGGGCCGGGAGAAGTTCGAGGCCCTCAACCTGGGGGTCCGCAGCTTCCTCAGGGTCTACATCTCCGAGGTCAAGTACGGCGAACGCCCCTACAGAGAGGTCGTGGAGATGGCCGAACACGCAAGGGACATACTGGGCACGAGAGACCTGGCCCCCGTCGAGGAGGCCCTGGACATCCTCCCCCACCTGGAGACCCAGCTGGAGGGGCTCCCCGACTACGAGGCGACCGCCCTCCGGACGTTCCACCCGGCCTGGTACGTGAGGTACTGCACCGAGCTCCTGGGGAGGGATGAGGCCCTCCGACTCCTCCAGGCCCCGGATCCCCCGAACTACATACGCGTGAACACGCTGAAGGGGTCCATCGAGGAGATCAGGGAACGCCTGAAGCTGGAGGGGGTTAAGCTGGAGGAGGAGCCCAGGCTGGAGCACGTCCTCCGCGTAACCGACGAGCCACGCCCCCTGAACCTCATGGACGCCTACAGGGACGGCCTCTTCACCGTACAGGACAAGGCAAGCGCCCTCGCCGGGCTGGTGGCCGCCCCGGAGCCCGGGATG
>JAUWDP010000193.1 GCA_030608725.1 Candidatus Bathyarchaeota archaeon | reverse complement strand
TGAAGCGGCTCAGGATAAGCTTGCTGAGGCAGAGAGTTCCTACGCTCTGGGAGACTACACCGGGGCCCTTGAACTGGCCGAGGAGGCCCAGGACCTAGCGGAGAGCGCCACAGGGAAAGGCTCCGGTTCCAACATGCTGCTCTATGCTGGCCTCGTCGTCGTGGTGGGGGGGCTTGGCGCTGCCTACATGTTGAAGGGGAGATCGAAGAAGGCTCCCGAAGTACAGGCGGTGAGTTTCGATCTCGACAAGCTCTTCGGGGAGCACCCCAACCTCCGGATGGACGACAAGGAGGTGATAAGGTTCTTGGCCCAGAACAGGGGGGAGACCTTCGCGGCTGAGGTCCGGGAGCGCTTCGATATCCCCCGGACGAGCCTCTGGAGGATGATAAGGAGGCTGGAGGGGGAGGGGATCATCGAGGTCGCGACGATAGGGGGCCAGAGCCTCATCAGGCTGGATTCACGGTACAAGCTTGGTGGAACCGGGGAGTGAAACAGGCGTTCCGAGATGTTCCTCCGGGTTCCTCTAATTCAACCCCTCCATCAGTATATCCGGTGATAAGTGTGACTTCGAGAAGGACCCTTGCGCTCCTGCTGGTCATGGTCGTCCTAGTTCCAACAGTAAACGTCTCTGGAGCCACCTCACTGGCTCCCACGGCGACGGTGACCTCAAACGTAATCACAGATTTCAACTCACTGATCTCCAATGTGGGCCCAAACGCCACCGTGGTTGACTACGAGGCCCTCGCTGAGAGGCTCATGTTCCAGCTTGAGAAGGGTAGGGAGAAGGCGGAGCGGGCCTTTGAGGATAGGGACCTGGAGATACCCGAGGCGGCGAGGGCTGAATACAGGCTCGGCGTTGAGGCCCTCAACGAGACGAGGGAGCTGATCTCCAGCGGGGACCATGAGGCCGCCGCTCAGGTGGCCAGGGGCGCCTTGAACCACTTCGGAAACGCCTATCGTATTTTCAGGGAATACGTTCAGGCAACAGAGGAGCCTGAGGAGATCGATGAGCCTACTTTCAATGAGACCAAGAGGGGCCTAAAGGTCGCGATAGAGAGGGCCTACATGTATCTGGGCAGGCTTAACGTGACCGTGGTGAGCCTCGAAGGTGAGGGCTACGACGTGTCCGCGGTTCTTGAGATGCTCCGTAAGGCTTGGACGTATCTGGAAGAGGCCGAGGCTCAAATCGAGGAAGGGGAGCTAAGGACCGCTGCGAGGGAACTCGAGACCGCCAGGGAGACCCTTGGTCAGGCGAACGGCCTCATGAACAGCACTGTCAAGGCCTACAAGAAGCGAAGGGTCCAGCAGTTCATGGCGCAGGTTCAGAGCAACATACGCAACATCAACGGGACCATTGAGAGGCTCCAGACGAGTCTCGAGGCGGGTAAGGCCAACCAGGTCCGTGCGGTCCTCTCCACGGTCGAGATGAAGGTCCAGAGCCTCCAGGAGCGACTGACCAGCGGCAACCTCGACGTCTCCCTCGACGAGCTCCACGCAGCCGTGAACTCGATAAACGAGGGGCTTAACGAGCTGGACGGTGAGACCGCCACCCAGATCAGGGCATTGAACATGGTTAAGGCCAAGATGCAGGCGCTGAACGCCTCAGCCATGAGGATCAGTCAGAGGTACGCCAACTACTCTGACGTCCAGACCGAGGTGGACGCCCTCCTCAGCAGAAACAGGGAGATGTTCGACGAGATCACCGATGAGATCATGGCGGGGAACGCCGAGGCCGTCAGGAACCTCTTGAGGATAGCAAACAGCAACGTTGTCGAGGCGAACAATAACGTCCACCGCTCCATCAAGGAAGCCACACAGGAACAGAGCCAAATCTGGCCCGAAAGCAGCTCCCAGAGTGGAACGCAGAACCAGGAGATGCCAGGCACACAGGATAAGGGGACGGACGATGTGCCTCAGCAGAACTCGACCCAGATCTCAAGCGCGAACCAGACGGCCACAAATCCTCCATAAAACCACAGGCATCATCCCCGTTCTTTCTAAGTACTCCAGCCCACAATCAGACATGATTTAAGGGCTCCCAGACATCATCCTTGAGTGGCGGAGAGAAATGTCTGGATCAGAGGTCGAGATGGTCCCCCTCACGGAGGCGGAGAACGAGGTCAGGGTGGTCACCCATAGGCTGGCCCTCCTCCACCTAGCGTTCGCGAGGACCCTTGTGGACGAGTTCGGCTGGGAGAGGGGGAAGCTGCTCGTCCTAGACGCCATGAAGGAGTACGGGAGGAGAGTGGCCGAGAGGACAGAGAAGGGGCATCAGAGCCTCCCCAAGTACGGGTTCTGGCAGAGGCGGGAAGGGAAGCCCCCCATATGCGAGCTGGGCAAGATAGTCCTCGAGTACGGCGAGATGGACATAGGAAGCCTCTACTGCCTCATCGACCCGGCGAAGACCATGTGGGCCAACCCGGATGAGAAGCTCGTGCACACCAGGTGCCTCACCGTTGGAGACGAGCACTGCGAGTTCGAGACGATTCCCACGACGGAGGGGGAGAGGGAGGACTTCTTCGGCGAGGGAAAGGATTGGGCATACGTTGACCCCAGGTTGGACGAGTACTACAAGAGAAAGGAAACGTCCGAGTAATAGGGGCCTATAATCTCATTGAGCTGGGAGACTCACACTGGGTCGAAGACAGGTAGGATGGTCCCGTTCTGGTACATGTCCTCCGGAGACGTAAGGCTGTCCAGCTCATCGAAGAGCTGACTCAGTTTCTCCTCGGAGTAGCCTCCCTCCCGAGCCATCCGGGCGTACCTCCTGGAGGCTTCATAGTCCCCATTCTTCATGTTGGCGAAGGCCAGGCCAAAGTTGGCCTTCGAGTTACCGGGGTCTGCCTCGATGGTCATGTTCCAAGCCCCGATGGCTTCGTCCAGTTCTCCGTTGAGGAAGTGGGCGTACCCGAGGGCGTACGTCGCCTCGTGGAAACCTGGCTGGACCTTGACAATCAGCTTGAGCTTCTCGATGGCCCCCGGCACTGTTCCAGGTTCCTTCATGAGGGGCAGGGACTGCTCGTACAGGCTTCTTATGTAGCCCCACATCTTCCTCGAGATCATCGGAGACCAGATGGTTCCTCCCTGTTTCCCTCTATTTTAGTAAAGTGTACCGGTATCAAGTGTGATTACCTAAGTATCAATGCACTATCTGTGAGGTCGAGCTCCCGTCGGCTTCAGGTCTTCCCAAGTGCCCTCTCGTATTCGTAGACGAGCCTTGAAGTAACCACCCATGTCTCAAGGGATTCAGAGTAGATGCTAACGGCCTCGTCTGCTAGCGCCAGGGTCCCTTCACCCATGGGACCATGGGGAAAGGCGCCTACTAAGACAGCTGAGATCGCCTCTCCTGAAAGTGTCTGGCAGACCTCCTCCAGGTTGGAGGGGCGACCGTGGCTTGTCAATGCGATGGTCCGGGATGGGCCTATCTCCTTCAGGAGACTCCCCAGACTCTTGGGCGTCACGGTCATGAGGGGCTCGTCGCCCTTGGGGGGCACCCGACCTATCATGAGGAGCTGCTCCATGAGGCTGTCGAACCTGTTGCAGTTCCTGGGGACCCTCACCTCCGGGGAGACCTGTATCACCCT
>JAUWDP010000185.1 GCA_030608725.1 Candidatus Bathyarchaeota archaeon | reverse complement strand
AAGCTGGTCCTTGGGCAGCTCATGGCCGAGGCGGAGGATCAGGGCATGCCAAAGCGGGAGGGCCTGGTCGAGGAGATCGAGGCCGCCAAGAAAGAGAAGTCGGAGAAGTATAGGCCCCTGATGGCTTCCGGCGAGACGCCCATCAACCCCTACAGGGTCTACGGCGAGATGATGGAGGTCCTAGACCGGGGGAACAGCTTCGTAACCCACGAGTCCGGGAACACCCGGGACCAGCTGAGCACCGTCTACGAGGCCCTCGTCCCCCACGGATTCATGGGCTGGGGCAACGTCTCCACCCTGGGCTTCGGCCTCGGCGCCGCCATGGGCGCGAAGCTCGCCTTCCCTGAGCGGCAGGTGGTGAGCGTGGCGGGGGACGCAGGCTTCGGCTACCAGGTTGGCAACTACGAGGTCTTGGTCAGGAACGGGATGGGCATCACCACGGTCCACATCAACAACTCGGGCTTCGGCGGGTACGGCCCCGGATTCTGGGGCCCAGGCCATAGCCCCCATGTCTCCGAGGTCACCCCCTCTGACGTGGTGAACACGGCGAAGACCGTTGAAGGCTTCGGAATCCACTCTGAGAGGGTAGAGGACCCCGACGAAGTAGCCCCCGCCCTAAAGCGAGCCCTCAAGGAGAACGAGGCCGGGAAGCCGGCTTTCATCGAGGTCATCTGCAGCAAGTATCCCGTCTATGGCGGATGGTTGAGGGGATGACTCCCCAGAGTAATAGCATCAAGCGAACAGTCTGTTGAACAACCTTGTGCGATAGACGATGATCGCAGCGAGACCTATGAAAGCGACAACAGCGAGGTACCAATATTTTGTGTAAGGGCTCTCGGGAGTAAGCCTGAACTTCACACCGCCCACATTTGTGCCATCCTCTATCTTCAGCCCCGTCTCGCTCGAAGCGACGCCGTCCTCTATCGTGAACTTACCATGGCATACCCCGACGACCTGGTAGTAGCCTTCCGGGTTCTCGTCGATGAATGTGGGATCTTCCCTGAGGAAGAGCAAAACCCTCTCGTCCTCCTCGAACTCGGGCGAATCCTCGACCCACAACGTCGTGTTTCCCAGTGTGGCGCCGAGGGCGATGACTGTGATCTCCTCCGAATTCCGGGGGTTCTTGAGGTACTTCTCAACAGAGATACTCACCTTCCTGTGCATGTGTGGGATGTCTTCAGAAGATGCTGGGCAGTGGAGCGTGGATTCTACCCGCCCTATCAGGATGACGTCGGCCGCATCGGTAATCTCTGCCACGTTCATGGGAGCCAGATCCGCAGAGCAGAGGTGCACCTGTAGTCCGATTATACACGTCATCAACAAGAATAATTTTGATGCACACCTCAGACTCATGATGCTATTCGTAAACGTTTGGGTTGATAAAAACCTATAATTTAGAACGATTGTTGAATTTTATTGAACGCCGGTTGAATCGGGGGAACCAAGGCCTAAAAAAAGGGTAGGGTAATTCCCATCTCTCACTCGGGGTCTATGGGGATCATCTGCATGATGACCCTTCCCTTGGGGTCTGGGCACTGGACCTCCCACGTCGTGGGTATCCAGTCGCCGGGCTCGTCCAGCTTCCGCTGCTTCGCCGGCAGGAGGGGGAGGATGCTGTTGAGGGCCCAGTAGCAGAAGTGGCCCTCCGGTATGCTTATCCTCCCACCCCTGACGATGAAGTAGTCCCCCACCTCGATGGTGTCGCAGTATCCCCTGATCTCCTTCACAACTATCTTCAGGTCTTGCATATTCTTTTTATCCATTCTTTTTTTACCCGTAAGGAGACCCCTCCCTTGAGAGGCTTCTCTCGAACTCTGTAGACGTGGGATTGCTGTATCCCGGGGCTGACCCCGTCTCCTGATCAAATCCGTCGGCGAAAATGCACGTGTGCTCGTCGTATCTCCTACCCCTCCAGAGTGTACCGGGGGGCATGTCCTCCGTTGTCTTCCGTTCAATCAGTGCCGCCAGCCTCGCGTTGGCCTCTTCGAGGTTGATCTCGTGGTTTTTCAGCAACATGAGGGGTACATCTACGCCCATGGGGCGCCCCGGTATGACGTGCCTTGTGGCCTTGCAGGGGAGGACGTGCCTTTGGACGGCTGAGGACACGACCTGCTTCTTCCCTAGAGTTGGTGGTTGCAGTACCGCTGAGACGGCGCTCAGTGTCAGATTCGCATCTGCGTCCGTTTCGGTGTAGTAGTCCATCTCGTATCCCATGGCTTCCAGCCTCCGCTCGAAGCTACGCAGTGTGTCAAAGCAGCGCAATGAATCGATTCTTGGAGCTAGGGCGAAGCTGCAGCCGTCCCTCAGCCTCAGCACCGGGTAGCTGATGTCCTTGACCCCGGAGTAGTCTAGGGGGATCAGTTCCAGGCCCAACCCTTTGGCGATCTCCTTCACCCTCTCCTTGTGGAGGTATTCGGGGATCGCCCGGAACCATCTTTCCACCCCGATCTCCGGGTCGCTGTAGTCAACGAAGTAGACGCACACGTACTTGCATCCCAGGATCCTCAGGGCGTACACCCGGTGGGTGCCGTCCAGGACCACCATGCTCTCCTTGTCGACGATGACGGGGCACCAGAGTGCTTCGTCGTCCTCAATCTCGCGGAGCAGGCGCCGGAGCACTCCCGGGTTCACCTCCTCGTGCAGATTTAGCCCTTCCAGTTCCACCAGTACGATCTCCATAGCCTTCCCGCCTCCATGATGCAGATTGGAAACGGTCTGGCTACTCGTTGAGCTGGGGGTAGAGCCCCCTCAGCCTTCTGATGGAGTCCTGTATCCTCTCCTTGGGCAGCTCGAAGGGCTCCAGCTTCCCCGCCAGGTAGTCGTCGTAGGCCTTCATGTCGAAGTGGCCGTGGCCGCAGAGCAGGAACAGCAGCGTCTTCTCCTCTCCGGTCTCCTTGCAGCGTAGAGCCTCGTCGATGACTGCCTTGATCGCGTGGGAGGGTTCGGGCGCGGGCACGATGCCCTCGGTCCTCGTGAATAGGGCCGCAGCCTCGAATGTCTCCACCTGGTCGTAGGCCTTCACTCCGATCTCCCCCGCATCGGCCATGAGGCTGATGGTGGGTGCCATGCCGTGGTACCTGAGACCTCCTGCGTGGATGGGGTCGGGGACGAAGTCGTGTCCAAGGGTGTGCATGAGCACAAGCGGGATGATCCGCCCGGTGTCGCCGTGGTCGTACATGTACTCGCCGGCGGTCATGCTTGGGCACGCCGTCGACTCCACAGCGGTGAACTCCACGTCCTTCGGCGCCTTCCCCCTGACCTTGTCGTAGTAGAAGGGCTCGAAGAGCCCGGCGAAGCTGCTGCCGCCCCCGACGCATCCGATGATGTGGTCGGGGTACTCCTCAACCATCGCCAGCTGCTCCTTGGCCTCCTGGCCGATGACGGTCTGGTGCATCAACACGTGGTTGAGGACGCTGCCGAGGCTGTACTTGGTGTTCTCGTCTTTGAGGCAGACCTCGACGGCCTCGCTGATGGCTATGCCTAGGCTGCCGGTGCTGTTGGGGTCCTCGGCGAGGATCTTCCTGCCCACCTCGGTGCGGTCGCTGGGGCTCGGGTAGACGTCGGCTCCGTAGAGCTGCATCATGACCCGCCTGTAGGGCTTCTGGTCGTAGCTGATACGCACCATGTAGACCTCGAC
>JAUWDP010000133.1 GCA_030608725.1 Candidatus Bathyarchaeota archaeon | reverse complement strand
ACTCCCTACTTATCTTTCCGTTGAGTTCAGCGTTCACCCTGGCACTTGGGCGAATTGAAAAAATAAAGTAGGGAAGAGTTTTGCACTACGTTTTTTTGAAGAGTTGGTCTTTTGCGAACAGTGTTATCAGGATAACCGCTGCGATGACGTAGAACGCCATCCGTGCCTCTGGGGGGTTAGGCGTGATCCCCAGCAGGAACTGAGCTCGTCCGATGAACAGGGAGTACCTGGTCAGGACCGTGTACCCGTAAGCTGCACCGAAACCAGCCATCATCGTGTAGCGGGCTATCTTCTCGATGTAGCTCATGGGGGCTCTATCCCGTGCTTGGCCTGTGAACCAGAAGTAGAGCAGCACGCAGGGCACCATTATGGCGACCATCGTGTTGCTGAAACTTTGCAGTAGGTCGCCGGACACCCAGAGTGAGAGCCTGGCCTGTGCTATGATCTGGTTGAGGAACTGGGTGAATATCACCGTCCTGAGCGCCATGCCGATTCCAGTACCAACGATAATTGCGAGGGTCCAGCGGTAAGCGAAGAAGTACTGCTTCGTGAATCTCGCGTACCACAGGAGGCCGAAGAAGAGGGCGATTACATACAGTAGCATCAGCGTCCCTGATAGTGACCACTTGTCAACCCACTGGTCTCGAAGGTAGTCGAGGTTGAAGGCTACAGCGTAGCCCACCGAGACTCCGGCGTATATGTGCTCCGCCAATCGGAACCAGGGGTTCTCACCATAGAGGAAGCTGTATATCGCCAGGGTGAAGAAGACCGCCGTCCAGATACCTATAAGTTCCCACATAGCTACCATTCTAGCTTGCCTCCTTTCCTTTAGATGCGAAGTATGCCACGTTCCCTATCACTACTAGCAGAACCACCAGCGTGTGGGACATCGACACGGCGTCTAGGCCAGCTACAGCTAATCCAGGTTTACCCCGTAATAACTCGTATTCGCCGCTGGCTGTGAGGCCCGGCAGGTATGCCTGAAGTTGGCCGGATTGTAGGTAGGGCACGTTGCCCGGTCCCGACATACCGAGACAGCCAACCATGAACGGCGTCCCGAAGGGGGCGTTCCATTGGCGAAGCCACTCGGGTAGGCCTGGCGTTCCGGTTTCAATGGATATCACTAGATCTATGTCCTCAGCCGTACGTATTTCAGCCATCATGGGATATTCGGACAAGGGTCTGTCCTCGAGGTAGTCTCGGGGCGTCTGACCCCACATGTCGGTGGCTATAGCAGCCATGCCCGTCTCTGATCCCGGTATCCAACCCAGCTCCACCCAGTCTTCCCCGTACACAACGTTGAACTTCTCAGCAGGGTCGATTTGGGACAATAGCGTGTCGAAAACGAGGGGTCCCTGGTTCCAGAAGGCTATTACAACGATCTTCCAGTTTCTCGCTTGGCAGTTTTCCCAGAGGTGACTCATCGTAGATACGGTCATAGCGTAGAGCTCGGGCATCCCCGAGACTCCATAGTCCATACTAAAGACTATGACGCTGTCGTCGGGTATGGCCTCGATGTAGTCGTACCAGTTTGTAGCCTCCCTGCCTATCGGAACGGGCAGACCCAGAGGGTACATGAGCGGGAAGAGGACGAATATCCAAGCCGACAGGTAGATGTACCGACGGTCGATGTTCTGTACCTTGTCAAGGATGGACATCCTATTCCTCGCCTCCTCCTCTAAGGTAGCCGCGTTCGATTCCCATGAGAGTCCTCACGGCGAGAGCTATGGCGCCTAGGGCGGCACCTATCATCACGCCTCTTCTAGTAGCTAAGTTCGGGACGTCGAAGATCCAGTTCTTCCATGTGGTCAGGAAGGGTAATGACGTAGCGATCATGGGCGCATTTGACATCACGACTATGGTACCGGCGACAAGAACGAAGGCTGCCTCCCAGTTCCTGGCCCTGAATGCTCTGTATGCAGCGGCGGTGATGAAGAAGGCTAGTATGCTGTACATTGTTCCACCCAGAGGGTTCAGTATGTTGTTAAACATGAACAGGTACTGTTCGTTTTTGAAGCCAAGGCCGAGGCTCTCCAGTGGGAAACCCACTATCGCCATAAGGACCATGAACACCATCAGTACGATGCTGTAAGGCCAGTTTTCGTCTCTCCTCTGGATCCTCTTGCCATGGACCTGGCCGAGGGATATGACGCCGACGAAGACGGCCATGTTGACGACGAGTAACATCCAGTCCCTCATCGTGGCCGATGCGGAGTCAATTACGGGTATGTTGAAGTAGTAAGGTATGACCTGTATCAGCGTACAGAACGCTGTAATCAGGAGGGGTATCTCGATTCTTCTTAATACATTAGACATTCAATATCACATCCCGAAGATGTCCAGAAGGGTGTTTATCCCCGCCGTATAGAGAAGTGCCCCAAGTACACCTAGTACGACAGCCATCAACCTGCCGACGTCCGCTCCTGCTAGGCTCCCTATCAGGGGAGCGTCCTCTGTCAGGTAGGCGCCAGCGGAGTAGATCTCCTCGCCGATGAGACAGTAGTCTGCGGTGATCAAGAAGAAAGGTATCTGACTTGTATTTGCCGTGCCTGCGATCTGGAATGCCCCGACTCTGTTTCCTGTCTCGCCCAACTGCAGGGACTCAGCCCAGTACGCACCAATCATGATGTTTGCACCGGGTTTTTCTCGCATCATAAGCCCCATGTAGTTGGATGAATAGCCGAACTGGTTGGATGAGAGGAACCTGATGTCATCTGAATCGAATTCGTCGGCTCTACCCGCCAGTTTGTACTCGGTCTCCATGATGTCGGCTGCGATGGGCCAGACCTCGGGCTGCCTTACGGGCACGATCACCTTTGCGTTGCTGGCTATCGCCTTCTTAGTCACATAAGCAAGGACGCTGAGTCCAGCCAGTGTCTGGGGCCCTGACGTCGCGCCTCTCAGGTTGGCGATGCCGTGAGAGCAGACGATGGGTTTCCCCATCTCAACCGCCCTCCCTATAGCCTCGTCGATGGCGTCGATACCAGCGACCCTTCTGACCCTGGGGACCTTGCCCTTCTCCGCCGACCTTATGTAGTAAGCTACTGCAGCCATGATCACTAGTAAGCATACAAAACCGAACAGTCTTCCACTTTGTAGAATTGCCATTTATCATACGTCTCCTTTTTTCTCTAACCATTAGTTATCATTAATATATATAACAATTCTCAATGAAGAAAAAATCAAAAAAGGCTTATTTTTACACGCATTTCTAGTTATTCTTCAGCGACTTGAAGTACACGATTTACAGCATCCTTTTTAAATGAATTAAAAAACTTCATTTTTTAGTCAAAAATACTGGAAAATAAGCGGTATTTTCACAATTTTATTGGTATTCTTAAATAATTTTTATTAAAATAATCTAGATCATACTTCAATGATCTCTACGTTAGCCCTCGGTACGGTGACTATTGTTCCGTCGTCAAGCTCAACATCGAGAACCCTCACGTAGGACTCCGACTTGAGCTGCTGTAGCTCGACTGGTAGGCTTGAGACTTTTCCGATGGTGCCGAAGTAAGGCTTCCTAATTATGCGCACAGGTGTACCGGGCACCATACCTGAGGTCAGCTCCCCAGCCTCCTCCTGTCTTAGATCCTCCTCTTGGGGGATGATGATCTCGGGACGGAGGACCCCTGCCCTGATCTGGGTGGCTCCATTGACGGAGGCGAGGCGCCCCTCGAACATCTTGAGGAGGTCGAATGTCCTCTGCGACATTGTCAACCTGCCAAATCCCTCAGTCACGATGAGGGTGAGGCCGACATCCTCGTGCCCCGTTATGGCGACGCCGATCTCCTCCCCGGTGAACCGAATGATATCGGTGTGACGGACTCCTCCCACCATGATGCAGGAGACGCCGACTTCACTGGCCTTCCTGAGGGCGTCCAGGGTGACCAGGGACCCCCCAACGAGAATCGCACCTCGATCCTCGGCATGAATGTGATCATCTGTAAGCTCCTCCTCGGGGGAGTCGACAGCGATCCTGATCTTCCCGTGGTTCTCACCGCCGATGCCGAAGATACCCTGAACGAGGGCTGCGTTGGTCTCAATGACGACGCCTTCCCCTGGCATCACTTCAAATATTTTTCCGGGAATGTAGGCGTTCAAGTTGAGGGGTATCGGGGCTCCCCTGAGGATGATCTGACCGGTGATCTCCGATACGGACTCTATGTACCCATCTATTGGGGAGACGACCTGTTTCTTAATCAGGCCGAAGAGGGCGCTGAAATACGCGATGTTCTCCCCCTTGCTGACCTCATCGCCCTCCTTCTTCAGCATGTACCTGAACAGATCGGTGGCGTCGACACCCATTATCGATGACGCCTTCACGATCTGGGGGTCACCGCTGATACTTGCCTGCGCCACGATGGTGCTATATCCCACCTCGCCACCGACCTCGACCAACACCTTTCCTTTGATTGGGAGGCGGCGAGTCTTCTGGACCAGTATGGACCGCTTGACCTTGAGGCCGGGGGTGTAGGCGTGGGCCTCTGACGAT
>JAUWDP010000098.1 GCA_030608725.1 Candidatus Bathyarchaeota archaeon | reverse complement strand
ACATCATCGGCGAGATCCTCTTCACGCTTCTCATGAGCTTGGGGTCGGTCACAGTGATGAACTTCCAGTTCTGTCGGTTAGCACCTGTGGGTGCCCACTGCCCGGCCTCCACGAGCACCCGCATCAGCTCCTCGGGGACAGGGTCGGCCTTGTACTTCCTTATGCTCCTCCGCCCCTTGATGGCCTCTAGAACGTCCATGAGCTATCAAGACCATTGAAAGCTGAACTGATTATATATCGATTCCCAGAGTGCATGAAACAGCTTCTCTGAGACACATTCACGATGCGATGAGCCTCTATGGTCAGACCTTTTCACAAATCTGAACATATTAGAATATTAACTTAAATTAAATCCTGTGAAAGAGGTACTTTCCATTAAATTAACTATGTTTACAGTTTAAATTAATTTTAGACCGAATTCCTAAGATATTCAACCGGATTCTTATTAAAGAAGAGTTTGAGGAAGTCTATAGATTCAACTGTGAAGGAGCTAGTGCTGACGGAACGGAGCCTGCAGACATATAGCAACTTTGGCATCACGGTCAAGTGCAGGAGATGCGGGAAGGTCTTCAAGGCAGGTGACACGGTCGTGAAGACCCGCATTAAAGCACAGAAAGGTGAGAACCCTTTCTACTGTCCGGATCACTTCTACTCCGAGAAGTAAGGGTTGAATGTAGGTCCCGAGTCCACATAGTTCAGTCACAGCTAATATTTCCTGAGCTGTCATCCTAAGACATAGAAACTTGCGGTTGCATCTGCTCAGACCTCTTACTCACATCATGTGATTGCCAGAGGTGAGCTTCCCTTATAACCCGAGAACACTCAACCCATCTCAGTGGCCAAATATGGTTTATTGCATTAAATGCGGGAAGGATCTCCCCGAAGACGCCTACTTCTGCTCAGCCTGCGGTCAGAGGACGAGCAGGGCAGAGGAGGAGGGCGTACCGGCCCGCCAGGACCTCTCCACTTTGGAGGGAAGCATCGAGACGATGGTCAGCCAGGCTGTGAGGACCATCGAGGAGACCGTCAGGAGCGCAACGGAGGAGGCCCGGGCAGGCTCGTGGGGCACCAACCGCTATAAAGTAGAGGAGGAGAAGACCCTCACCGGAGCAGTCGAGACGGACAAGCTGCTCCTCGAAGTCGAGAGCAGAAACGGCAAGATAAACGTCGGCACCTGGGACAAGCCAGAGTACAAGATCGACCTCCTAATCAAGGCCTGGGGATACACTAAGGAGGAAGCCGATGAGAACCTGAAAGCCCTGATAGTCAACTTCTCAGAGACGGAGGTCGAGGGCCTCAAGAGGCTGAATCTCGGCTTCGACCACCCCGCCCACAGGATATCATACAGCGTCTGCGTTGACGCCACTCTCCCAAGGGGGGTCGAGACGGCGCTGAACCTGAAGACCAGCAACGGGTCGATCAACCTCGCAGAGGTCGAGGGCAGTAACCTGGATATGCAGACTTCGAACGGCAAGATAATCCTGGAGAACGTCACAGCCGTGAGGGTCGACGGGAAGACGAGCAAAGGGGCGGTCATCCTCGACGCGGTCTCCGCCAAGGTTCTCAACGTAAGGACCAGCAACGGCAGGATAGAGGGCGAGCTGAGGTCCACGGACGCATACCTCAAGACCAGCAACGGCAAGATCCGGCTCTCCCTCCCATGCAACGAGGGCGGGAACTACAAGCTTCACACGAGCCATGGTAACATCGATCTCGGAGTCTCGGACGATCCCGACAACGGGTACGACATGGACCTCACGACAAGCATGGGCAGGATCTCGGTTGACCTCCCTGAGCTGGAGTATCTTAGGTCAAAGAAGAATCACGTGGCGGTCAAGACGAGGGGCTTCGAGGAGAAAGGTAAGAAGATAGGCGTCGTCGCCAAGACCTCCATGGGCAGGATAACCGTCCACGCCTAACTCTATCTTTTCAGGATCTCTTCCAGTTCTCCCACTATACCGTGGGCCTCGCCGTTCACGGGTATCAGGCTGATGGAGTCAGCGCTGCTCACGCCAATACTCAGCTCGGCCGCCCTCTTGATCTGGTCCAGATCGAAGATGGAGCCCCTCATGACCTCATCAGTGGAGCCGTACCTCCTCAGGATGGCCACGCCAACGGCGTCAAGGGCGACGCGGTCCCTGCTGGCCAGGAGCAACCCAGGCTCCACGGTGTCCCCGGCCTCGGGCCCCCCGTTCACGAAGGCCTTCATCGCGTCCATCACGACGAGGTCGACGTCGTAGAACGCGTTGATCTCGGCTATCATACGCCTCTGGTGGGGTGAGCCGTGGAGCTCGTCCATGTAGTTGTGGTTGACCCCGGGGACGGTCTTCGCGACGAGCCCCACCGAGTTCTTCAGGGACATGGTGAAGTGCCCCCCGAACCTGTGAGTCTTGAGGCAGCAGGACTGCACCACGTAGTCGGCCTCCAGAAAGACGTTGGAGATGTAGAAACCGTCACTCCAGTGGAGCCCCTCGGCATTGACCTTGGTCCAGCCGTCCGCCCCCACCTCGTCCAGGGAGATGACCTCGAAGCCCAGTTCCTCGGCGAGATCGTAGACCCCCCTGTCCTCCATGACCTCTCTGGCAACTCCCATGCCGCTCCTCTCGGCCAGGGTCAGCCCAGCCACACCCGCGCCCTTGAGGGCGCCCACGATCCCCCTGAGAGTGTCCACATGGGTGGATGCGGGGAACGGGTGGTCGTCGTTGTAGTTCGCCTTCAGGGCCACGCCTTTTCCCGAGTACTTGGACATGTCGAACTCCCCTAACAGAGACTCCAGCCCCTCCAAGCGGTCTGAGGCTTTCACCACGTACACGTCCGACTTGACGTCGCTCGGTCCGCTCATTCCATTGTCTCCATTCTCAACAGTCCCTTCGGTATCCTTACGGCCTGAAAAGAGGTCAAAGTAGTAGCCTACGACGATCCCAGCTCCAGCTAGAGCAGCAACCTCAAGGAATCGGCGCCTGGTCAGCTTCATGGATGCCTCAAACCATCTGTTCTGGATCGAACTTAGGCGGAATATAAACGTCTCTCGAGTACGAAAAAAGGGGGTTTACTCGGGCTTCTTGACGCCCAGGTAGTAGGCTATGTTGGCGTTGGGGTCAATCTTGGGCACGATGGTGTCGTCCTTCGAGCTGAGTATCGTCGTCACGCCGGGGCCGTGGCCAGCGGAGTAGCTCCAGCCGTGGATGACGATGCCGATGGTCACCGCCCCCTTGTAGTAACCCCTGCCCCACCAGTTGAGCTGGTCCCTGAGGCAGACGACGTCTCCGAAGCGGATGTCCTTGAGGTTCAGCTCGTCCCAGACCAGGTCGCACGTGGTCTGGATGTCGTAGTCAATGGTCACAGGGAACATGCCATAGCCCGAGCCCATTATCCAGCACGGGTACTCCCTAGTCACGGGGACATGGAGCTTCCCGCCCTTCACCTCGACGCCTATCTTCTCTAGGAGCTCCGGGTCTATCTTGTTCACCCGGACCGTCTCCTCGAAGCCGGCGATCTTCAGTCCGACGCCCCAGGCCTTCACCTTGATCTTGTCCCCGGGGCTGATCTTCTCCTGGACCTCGGGCGGGAACCAGCACATGAAGCTCCCGTGCTTTCCCGTGATGTATCCCTTCTCGCCCTTCGCCTCCCCCGAGGTGAGCTTCACGTGGTTGCCTATGCAGCCCAGCACCCCCAGGGCCTGCCCCTCGCCCGGGTTCCTGTTGGAGATGCTGAGACCTGGCTCCGTGTGCTCACCGTTCTCAAGGTAGTAGCAGAGATCGCCGACGCCCACGTTGTACTTCACACCGGACATGCCGAGGCCGATTCTGGGAACCCCATCCCAGTCGACCCTGTAGCCCCTGGAGGCGGACGGGTGGTTTACCTCGGCCATCACTGCCTGCTTGACTAGCCTGTCCTTGTTGGTCTCCATAGTCATCCCTCCAGCTTCAGGTACTTGGCCACATTCGCTGTGGCGTCGACTCTAGGTTTGATCTTACCCCTCTTGGAGGAAGCTATGGCTACGACGCTCGGCCCCTGTCCCGCAATCTGGCTCTCGCCTGTGGTTACCACTCCTATGGTTACAGCGCCTTTGTAGTAGCCCTTCCCGTAGGACATGAGGGCGTCCTTGCAGGCCACTAGGTCGCCGAATCTCAGGTCGCCAAGGCCCAGCATCTCCACAAGATGAGGTGGGGACACTTGGACGCACCAACCGCCGGACTCCGCTGAGGAACCGCCCACACCCATTCCCATAGCGATGACTGGTATCTCCTTTGCGACGGGGAGTTCCAGGACATCCCCATCGAGCTCTGGTTCCAGCGCCTCGAGGAACGAGGGGGCCATGTTGAAGAGCCTGCCGTCGAACCCCTCCACCTTCAGGCCCACTCCCTTGGAGGCGACCCTCATCTTGTCCCCGATGTTCAGCTTCTTCAGGACATCACTGGGGAAGTGGGAGAGGACGTGCCTGCTCGTGCCCCCGACCCCGCCCTTACCTGTGACCACTCCCTTGGAGCCTTTGGCGTCTCCGCCGACCACGGTGACCTTGTTCCCGATGCAACTCAGCTTTGTGAACGCCGTGCCACTTCCACTCGCGCTGCGCCTGTCGTACTCGGCCTTCTCATCGGCCCCGTAGAGGGCGACCCCGGGGGTCATGTACTCCGTCTCGGGCCAGCCGAGGCAGGGGTCCCCCATCTTGACGTTGTACTTGATTCCGCCGACGCCGATGCCGATCTTGGGCTTGCCGTCCCAGGTGGTGACATAGGTGCTCCTCCCGGAGGCCGCCATCACCGGCGGGGCGACCTTCCCCATCAGCGCCTGCTTCATCAGCTTATCCTTGTTGGATTTCAAAACCATTCCGAAAAACACCGTATACACGTTGTTGACTAATTTAAAACCTTTAACCCCTAAAACTAGGAAACCAGTTTATTCCTATCTTTTACCTGTAAATTTGCTTTAAAATACGGCTTTATACCCTCAGGGGGCATGATAGTGCCTATTTACGGGAATAGGATAAGTACTAGTCTTTACAAAATAAGAAAGGCTATATACATAGCGAATATTCTCTCAAAGATATTAGATGGCGTCGTTAGAAGGTCTTCTCGATCCGGAAAATATTAAAAAACTGGATGCCCTCAGAAATTCCCACGTCATCGAGCAGATTGAGCGGTTCGTGAGGCTATGCAAGCCCGCGAAGGTGAACGTTATCACGGACGACCCCGAGGAGATTGCCTACGTAAGGCAGCGGGCCCTGGAGCTCGGGGAGGAGCGCAAGCTAGAGATGGAGGGCCACACGATCCACTACGACGGATTCCAAGATCAGGCCCGTGACAAGGCCCACACAGCCATCCTCCTCCCTGAGGGGCAGTCCCTGAGCAGGGGCATCAACTCGGTGGA
>JAUWDP010000301.1 GCA_030608725.1 Candidatus Bathyarchaeota archaeon | reverse complement strand
ACGTCCTCAGCGAAGGAGATGACCTCCCCGTCCACTTTGCACAGCATGGCGGAGTGGGTGCCCCCCGTCTCCTTGTAACTCTCACCACGGAGGTTGAGCTCGCGGACCATACGCCAGACGACCTCGGCCTCCACCTGGACGTCGGATGAGACCCCGAGGGCCTCCAGCTGTCCAGGGTTCACGGGGGCTGAAAGGCTCCCGCAAGCCGTGGTGATCAGGTCCACCTTGCTCATGTTGAGACGTTCGAAGTCCACCTCCCCCCGCAGCTCCACGTGGACCTTGAGGGGTAGCACCTCCAGCTCCGCTACGTCCTCCATCGAGCCGATGACGCCCTCGGTGAAGAGATGCCCTAAGACGAGCTCCCTGGTCATCCCCGGGGTGGCTATCATCGTCCTGTAGAACTCGTCGTTGATGAAGACGCAGACGGCATCGTCCGAGGCGACCACGTCCTCAATCTCCCGCTTTGACCTCTTCTCCAGATCAACCCTGTGCAGTCTCACATGTTCGCTGGCCAACGGTGTCACCTGTACCTTAGCACTAGATCTGCAGTGAGATAACTGTTTACGCCGCGGTCAGGTCGTGTACTTCTTCACCGTGAAGTAGCGGTCTCCGCTGTCGTGGAGGATCGTTGCCACCCTTTTCCCAGGCCCCAGCTCATCTGCGACCTGGAGCGCCAGATAGACGTTGGCCCCGGATGAGACCCCGCAGAAGATTCCCTCCTCCCTGACCAGTCTTTCATGCATCGCGGCTGCGTCATCGTTTTCGATGGCAACGACCTCGTCTATGAGCCCGCTCTCCATCATCTCCTTGATGATGCCCCCGGTGACTTCGTCGCTGAACCCGGGTACCTTCCAGTGGCCCTCGCTGAGGGGGAAGTTCCCTCCGGCGGGCTCGGCGCCTATGATCCTTACCTCCGGGAGCCTCTCCTTGAGGGCCTTGGCGATTCCGTAGAGCGTTCCGCCGGTCCCGATGGAGCCCACGAAGGCGTCGATCCTCCCATCCATCTGCTCAAGGATCTCCCTCCCCGTCGTGAGATGGGCCCTCGTATTGGCGGGGTTGCTGAACTGTCGGGCCCACCAAGTCTTTGGCTGACTTTTCTCTATCTCGTAGCAGGCCATGCGGGTCCCAATCTCCACCTCAGCGCCAGCCACGCCACCGCTCCCCGAAGGCTCCTCCCCCTTCAGCTCGTGGACCTCGGCCCCGTAGCTCTCTATGAGCCTTATCCTCTCGGGTGTCATCCCCTCGGGCATGTAGATGACTACCCTGTAACCCAGGAGGGTCCCCACGAAGCTCAGGGAGGTGCCCGTGTTCCCGGTGCTCGCCTCGATGATAGTGTATCCGGGCCCCAGCTTGCCCTCTGTCTCTGCCTCCCTGATCATCTCCAGGGCGATGCGGTCCTTGAGGCTGCCGCTCGGGTTAAAGTACTCACACTTCACGAAGACGTCCGCAGATCTTTCACCTACAATCTTATCCAATTTGACCAGCGGGGTGTCCCCTATTAGATCCAAAACACTGTCGACAGCTTTCATCTGCTCTCAGTTAACAGCTAACATATCTCTGCATAACTATTTTGCGCGCGCGAACAAGCTTTTAAGCGTGCGACCGAGCCTATATGACTCAGATCCTATTCTTAAAACCTGACTCTCTTGGTCTTCGGCTTAGGAATATCAGAAAGATTCCAACGCCTATCATGGTAAACCCGAGACCCAGCAACGACATTGACGTTACCATTTACACGAACCTTCGCCACTAAGTAAAACTCTCATTCTTAAACCTTTCTAACAAGGATTCTACTTCGCATAGAACGAAAGATGAGCTACAGCTGCATGACCCGGAGGGTCCTCTCCATCAGCCTCATCTTGGTGTCCATCTCGCAGAGGACGAACTTCATCACCATCTCCTCCGTCAGCCACCCCCGCTTGGTGACGAAGTCGATCATCTTCTCGTTCTTGAAGACGACGTCGCTCATCCTCCTCATCCTGAGAGAGTTCTCCAGCGTCTTCCCCATCTGAGCCCTCCAGGCAGCCTCAAAACGGGTCAGAGGTTTCCCCTCCTCGAAGTACTCTGCAAGGACCTGTCCAGCGATCCTCCCACAGATCAACGCTGGAGGTATACCTCCTCCGACAGTCGGGATCGTGTGGCCCCCCGCATCGCCGACAGCCAGAACCTTCTCGGTGCAAGTCCTCTCCATGGCGCCTCCCACAGGTATGAGACCGGCCTTTATGGCCGTACGCGTCGCTTTGTTGCGCTTCTTAGAGGAGATCGGGTGTGTCTCGACTAAGTTCCTGTGGTAAGCCCGTATGTTGAGCCCGTTCTTCATGTACGGCGTCCTCACCCCCGGCCCCACGTGGGCGACGTCGTCGCCCTTGG
>JAUWDP010000087.1 GCA_030608725.1 Candidatus Bathyarchaeota archaeon | reverse complement strand
TTCTCAGTGATCATGGTCCTGTTCTCCATAATCGCAGTTCTTCTGTACCTATAGGTAGGGTTAGGTCGAGGCCACCTTCCAGAGCTTATCTCCAACGTAGTGGATGCTCTTGACCGCCTTCCCCTTGGGCATCTCCCTCATGTCCTCCGACTTTACTAGAGCGACGCCTACGGCTAGGGCCTTTTTGTGCTTCTCGTCCCTCACGATTACGAGGTCGCCCTCGCCAAAATCTCCGTCGATGCCAACTATGCCCGGTGACATCACATCGGCGCCGTTGCAGACGTAGGGGATGGCCCCCATATCCACCAGAACCGACGGTAGCTCCTCGACGCTCTCGTTCAACAGTGTGGGGAATAGGACCTCATCCCTCCTCGCAAGCTTGATGTCACCTTCGATGATGAAGACAGTAATGCCGCCCTCGGTCTCGGCCTGTATTATTGAGTTGGTCTCGTCCCGCAGGAGGTCGCCGGCTTCGTCTTTCAATCTCCTGACGTCTTTACGGCGCATAGTACGCCGTTTTACGAGTTTAGGGCCCGAAATATCCCCCATAACACACCATCAACTGACAAAGCTAATAAGCAGATGAGCGCACTAACCTTTGGGACGACCCTTTATATGGTACTTGAGGGTTTCCGATGGTAGGTATTTCAATGAGAGGCGTCATCGACAAGATCATAGGCAAGAAAGAAGAAACCGCTGCAGCCCAGAGCGAGACGTACATCAAGGCGATTCCTCTGAAGGCGTATGAGGACGTCGACATTATTAAATCTGAGGTGAGGGCCGGCAACATCGTCATCACCAACGTCTCCCCCCTGGCCAAGCAGAACATCGACGACGTCAAGAGGGCAATCAACGAGCTCAACGAGTACGCCGTCCTCATAAAAGGGGACATAGCCCGCCTCGGAGAGGAACGGGTGATCCTGACCCCGAAGAGCGTGAAAATCTGGCGAGCCTGATCTAAAATAATTCTAGGCAAGTAGGAAGGTCTCAAGCATCCCAGGGCTGAATCCCTTCACACCCCTCATCTTCGAGATCGTCCTGGCCATGTTTACTGTCTTGGACTCCTCGCCGTGGACCATGAACACCCTCCTGGGCGTAGGCCGCATCTTCCTCACGTAGTTGATGAGCTGGTTCCTATCGGAGTGGCCAGAGAAACCCTCGATGGTATGCGTCGAGAGCTTCACGTTGGTGATCTCCATCTTCCCGTCCCTGCTGTAGGTCTGGACCGACCTCAGCCCAGCCTGGAGCCTCTGGCCCAGGGTCCCGTTGACCTGGTAGCTCACGAATATGAGGCCGTTCTCATCCCAGGGGGCTAGGCGCTTGAAGTACTCTATCACGGGGCCCCCCTCCATCATGCCTGCCGTGGCCATTATGATGCACGGGCCGCCCTCTGCGATCTCGTCCCTTCTGTCGTGCTGCTTGACCACCGTGAAGTAGTCGGACTCGAAGGGGTTCCTGCCCTCCCTGAGTATCAGGTCCCTCAGGTTGGACGAGAGGTAGTCCGGGTAGGCCGTGTGGATCCCCGTCGCCTCCGAGATCATCCCCTCGATGTAGACGGGGACCTCTGTGAGCTCACCCTCCTCCATGTACCTGTTGATGACCATCAATATCTCCTGGGCCCTCCCGACGGCGGGAACTGGGATGATGACCTTCCCGTTCTTGAGGATGCTGTTGGCGATGTCCACGAACAATGCGTCGGTGTCCGCCCTGGGCGGGGTGACGTTGTCCGGGGCTCCGTAGGTGCTCTCCATGATGAGGGTCTCGACCCTCGGGAACTGGGAGGTCGCAGGGGATAGGAGCTCCGTGTAGCCGTACTTGAAGTCTCCAGTGTAGACGATGTTGTGCAGCCCCCGTCCGATGTGGAGGTGGATCATTGAAGAACCGAGGATGTGACCTGCATTGTGCAGCGTCAAACGTATGTCGGGTGAGACGTCCGTCACCTCCCCCCAGGAGAGGGGAATCGTCCTCACGATCACCTCACGTATGTCGTCGGCACCGTACGGAGGAACCCGCCCCTCCTTGGTCATGACGTCCAGGTAGTCCCCCTGGAGCAAGGTCATGAGGCTAGCGGTGGGCGCCGAGCAGTAGACCGGCCCCTTGTATCCGTACTTGTAGAGGTAGGGCAGGAAACCGCAGTGGTCCAGGTGGGCGTGGGTGATAATCACGGCATCAAGGCGGCTCAGATCGAACTCCTCGACGTCGATCCTGGGGAAGGCCTGGAAGGGCCTGTTGGTGCCGGGATTGATCCCACAGTCAAGGAGGACGCTGCTCTCTACTGTGCGTATTAGTATGGCAGATCTACCGACGTGCTTGCTGCTCCCCAGGAAGGTCACGCGGACATCCCGGGATTGACTGTACATCGACCTGAAGATGGATTCCCCGGTCTCCCTGAGGAACCTCTCCCTCTCCTTGCTCTTCGAGTAAAGGTATCCCCGAATCTGCTTGATAGTGAGGCTTGGGATCGGGGGTGACCTGACGACGTTAGGGGTCCAGTGAGTCTTCTGGACTATCTCTAGGAGGTTGGATCCCCCCTTTCCTATGGCGACCCCGGGCCTCTCCACCTCGAGGACTACCTCCCCCAGCGTGGGATCGAAGTAGCTCTGCACGAGGCCGGCCTCCTCGAAGATCTCCTTGATCACGTTCTCGGCCTCGATCTCGTTCGCCCTCACGGAGGGGTCGGAGCGGATAACGATCCTTTTCTTGATCTTACTGGCGATCTCCGCAACGATGTGTTTGTTCTCCTGGAGGACCTCGGGCTTCTTCGTGTAGATGGCCAGACGTGGGCCCTCGAACTCTATCCTGGTTATACCTATCTCAGTGGGGATGTTCTCGAAGATAGTGTTCCTTATCTCGGCGAAGGAGATCCCTTGGGTTGTATGCATCGGGAATCTAACTCTCTAGTAGAGCAATCTTTTCCTCTTCAGATAGCTCCTTGAAACCGTCTGAGGTTATCACGGCGACATCGAAGTTGTCACCGCTGGCGACGTCCCGCTTCATGGCGGAGTCCACCGCCTTGACTACGATGGGCGCCATCTCCGCGACAGTGCTGTCCTCCTTATATCTGTCCTCGAGGACTCCATAGGCGAACGGGGAGCCCGAGCCGGTGGAGACCATCTTCTCCTCGGTGAGGCTTCCGTAGGGGTCCAGGTTGTAGACGTGGGGTCCGGTCAGGTCCATGCCCCCTATGAGGGCCTGGAGCGGAAGGGGAGCCCCCACCTCCCTGTTTGAGAACAGGATGTTGGAGACGAGCATCGCGGCCGCCGCCACGGGCATGGGCCTACCCTTCTCGAGGTTGTAGAGCTTGGCATTCACCTTGAGGATATCGACGACCCTCTGCGCCGCGGCCACCCCTCCGGCGATGGTCATCGCCAGCTGATCCGTGATCTGATACACCTTCTTGGCGTGTTTACTCGCTACGTAGTTGCCCATGGTGGCCCTTGTGTCAGTCGCCATGATGACGCCGTCGTTACAGACAGCCGCAACCGTAGTAGTCCCCCTGTATTCACCTATCGTATTTTCCATCTCAATATCCTCAGATCGAGTGCGAATGATAGTAATCCTAAAAAGGAAAACCAAGTAAGATAAAAATGTCTCCTTTAAAAACCTTTCTTGGGCTGAAAAAAGCGATATATTTCAACATTTTCCCCATGTGGGGGCAACGAAAAAGGCTTATTATCATGATGTGTAGTGCTTAACAGGCTGGTGCGAATTGAACCACGTCCACAGGATCGATCTGCCCCGTATAGTGCTTGTTGGACAGGGCGTAGTCGATTCAATAGGCGACATATGTGGAGAACTGGCCATCGAGAGGCCCCTCATAGTTACCGGTAAGAAGACATACGAAATAGCAGGGGGAAGGGCCAAGGCGATTTTGATGAAAGAGGGGTTCAGCGTCGAGCTCACGTACTGTTCAGCTGCGGATCTGGCCACAGTGGATAGGATCAGGAAGGAGGCCGAGGTTATGGGGGCTGACGCCATTCTGGGCGTTGGAGGAGGGCGGACGATAGACGTCGCTAAACTAAGCGCTTTCAAGAGCGGCGCTTTCTTCATAAGCGTCCCCACAACGGCCTCCCACGACGGCATAGCGAGCAGCTCTGCATCCATCAAGGGCTTTGATAGGCCCTACTCAGTTAAGGCCAAGTCCCCTATTGCCGTCCTCGCGGACTCGAACATCATCGAGGAGTCCCCCTACAGGTTCACTGCCAGCGGTTGCGGTGACATAGTCGGGAAGGCCGTCTCCGTCCAGGACTGGAGGATGAGCCACGACGTGAACGGTGAGTACTACGGCGAGTACGCCGCTAGCCTCGCCCTCATGAGCTCTAACCTCATCATGAGGAACGCCCTCCTCATCAGGGAGCGCCTCGAGGAGGGTTACAGGACGCTTCTGGAGGCCCTCGTGAGCTGCGGTGTCGCGATGAGCATAGCCGGCAGCAGCAGGCCCTGCAGCGGATCTGAGCACCTCTTCAGCCACACCCTCGACGTACTCGCGCCCGGGGTGGCCCTCCACGGCGAGCAGTGCGGGGTGGGCGCGATCATGATGGCGAAGCTCCACGATCTCGACTGGCGTGAGCTGAAGGAGAGCCTGAGGATAATCGGGGCACCGACGACGGCCGAAGAGCTAGGTGTGGGGAAATCCACCGTCGTGGAGGCCCTCGTGAAGGCGAGGGAGATAAGGCCGGATAGATACACCGTGCTGGACACCGCGAACCTGACGCCAGAGAAGGCGGAACTCCTCGCCTCGGAATGCGGTGTAATATAGAGCTGTGCCCGGAAAGGGGACGAAATACACAGACTAATGTTTATTAGCTGCAAGTTCCCCTTCTTTTTGGATTATCAAGGGTGGATTCCACTTTGGCCTCCGTGCAGTTGAAGGTATCTGAAGCGAAGCAGCAGAGGGACGTGGGGAGGAGCATAGCCCGAATAGACTCCGAGACCATGAAGTCCCTCAGCGTAACGGTAGGAGACGTTATCGAGATTAAGGGCAAGAAGGAGACAGCCGCCAAGGCCTGGCCAGCCTACCCCGAGGACCAGGGGCAGGGGCTCCTCAGGATAGACGGCTTCATCCGGAAGAACTCCGGCGCGTCCATTAACGAGTTCGTCTCGGTGAGGAAGGCAGAGGCAGAGTACGCCGTCTCCCTCAAGCTGGCTCCCGTCGATATCCGCATTAGCGTCGACAGCGACTTCGTCAGGTTCGTCAAGGACCGCCTGATTGACAGGCCTGCCACGAGGGGAGACACACTACTCATCATGATGCTGGGCCACTCTGTTCCCTTCCTCGTCGTCAACACGAGGCCCAACGGGATAGTGAAGATCTCCCCGACCACGGAGATCTCGATCATGAGCGAGCCGGTCCCAGAGATGGAGATGCCGAGCAGGACCACCTACGAGGACATCGGCGGGCTGGACGAGGAGATCCGGCGTATCCGGGAGATGGTGGAGCTGCCCCTGAGGCACCCCGAGATCTTCCAAAGGCTGGGGATCGACCCGCCCAAGGGGGTCCTCCTCCACGGGCCACCCGGTGGGGGCAAGACCCTCCTCGCGAGGGCCGTGGCCAACGAGTCGGACGCCAACTTCTACGCCATCAACGGCCCCGAGATCATGAGCAAGTTCTACGGCGAGTCCGAGGCACGGATGAGGAAGATGTTCGAGGACGAT
>JAUWDP010000070.1 GCA_030608725.1 Candidatus Bathyarchaeota archaeon | reverse complement strand
GGATCGGATCCAAGCTGAGAACGAGAAGGCGAGGCCCTTCCTTGAGAGGCTGCTGAAGCGGGGAGGCTGAACCAGTGCCAGTAGAGGTCGACGGTGAAATGAGGGAATCCATGATGGGCAGGGCGAGGCTCTGCTTCGGGTGTGGCGTTTGCATGGGCGGCTGCCCCGTGGCGCGTGTCAACGAGGACTTCCATCCCCGGAGGCTCGTCAGGGAACTGGTCATCGGCGACTGGAGTAAAGTGCTCGAGGGCGAGGAGATCTGGCTCTGCGCCCAGTGCCACCTCTGCAGCGAGACATGTCCCCAGGGGGTGGGCCTCTCGGAGCTCATCGTGGACCTCAGGAACATGGCCGTAAGCGCTGGAGTCAGCCCTCCGGAGGGGTACACGGAGAACATCAGGATGGTGGCGGAGACGGGGCGCCTGGCGCCGATCACCTCGGCCACTCTCCTGTCACGCAATAAACTGAGCCTTGGCGACCTCGACCCCGTCGCCGCGGAGGAGATCAGGGAGCTGGTGCGGGGCACGAAGTTCATGGACCTCATCGAAGGCGAGGAGGGGGGCTGAAGCTGGAGTACGCGCTCTTCCTCGGGTGCATGACACCCATCCGCATGCCCTACATGGAGTCCTCGGCCAGGGCCCTCCTCGAGAGGTTCGGTGTGGAACTCGTCGAGATGCCGGGCACCGGCTGCTGCCCGGACCCCTCCCTGAAGTCCATCGATCAGACGACGTGGACCAGCCTAGCGGCACGGAATCTCACGATAGCCGAGGAGATGGGCCTCAACATCCTGACCCTGTGCAACGGCTGCTTCGAGACCCTGAAGACCGTCAACGTTTCCCTGAAGCAGGATGAAGGCCTCAGGTCGACAATCAACGAGCGGCTTGGACTGGTCGGCAGGGAGTACGGAGGCGGGGTTGAGGTGCGTCATCTCGTCGAGGTCCTTACAAACGACATCGGCTTCGAGAAGATCACAGACGCCGTTGAGAGGCCTCTTGAGGGGCTGAAAGTAGCTGCTCACTACGGGTGCCACCTTCTCCGCCCCAACTCGTACCTTGAGGTGGACGACCCCGTCAGGCCCGTGCTCCTGGATCGGCTGATAGAGCTCACCGGGGCGACGAGCGTCCCCTACTACAAGAGCAACATGTGCTGCGGAGCAGGAACGAACCTCGCGGACAGCGACACAGTCAAGGAGCTCGTCCGCTACAAGCTCGGGTGGGTGAAACGGGCCGGAGCCCACTGCATGTCAGTGGTCTGTCCTTACTGCATGTTCCAGTACGACGTCATCCAGAGGCTCGTGAGGGACGACGCGGGCGATAGATTCAATACTCCCGTCCTGTATTACCCGGAGATATTGCTCCTCGCCCTCGGGGTGGAGCCCGAGGAGCTGGCCCTGGACATGCATAGGACCAGCGTGCAGGGAGTGATCGACAAGATACAGGGAGGCACCGGAGACGCCTGAGGTCAGTAAGAAGGAGACGCGGGGAAGCTTGAGGCTGACCCAGAGGTACATAACCAAGACGCAGGAGCGTATCCTCGACAGGGAGGCCTGCCTCGGATGCGGTATCTGCGCCGACGTCTGCGCCAAGGAGGCGATAACCCTCTCAGAGGCGACCGTCGAGGACGGCAGGCTCATCAAGAGACCTGAGATCTCCATAGACGCCAGTAAGTGTGTGATGGGTGGGACCTGCGCCGTCTTCTGTCCCTCGGGCGCCCTGAACGTGACCATTGAGGGGGCGGAGGAGCCCCCAGTCGTGACCTTCGAGGCGATTCCCATTCTCAAGAAGACGATAACCGTGGATGTCTCGGGGTGCAACATCGACTGCGAGATTGCATGCCAGGAGTCCTGCCCAGTCGACGCCATCGAGGTCAAGACAGTTACGGACGACGGTGAGACCCGTATCACAGATGTCATCGTGGACAAGGCGAAGTGCATCTACTGCAAGCGCTGCGTGACTGCCTGTCCGTACGCCCTCATCGAGGTTGAGAGGCCCTTCGACGGTGTGACGGAGATAGACGTGTCCAAGTGCCCTGAGGGCTGCATGGTCTGCGTCGACGCCTGCCCCAGCGAGGCCATGAAGATAGGTGAGGACGGGAAGCCCGTGCTCGAGGGGGAGTACTGCATTTTCTGCTCCACGTGCGAGAAGGTGTGCCCGGAGGACGCAATAGTCGTGAGGCGCACGTCGGTGGCCTGCTCCGACGTCAAGTCTGGGGCCTGGTTCGCGGCCTTGGAGAAGCTGACCTCCCCGGAGGTCCTGTCCAGGGAGCTGGGTATCGATGCGTCGAAACATAGGAAGGAAATTGTGAGGAGCAGATACACCTAGTCGGCTGCTAGTAGGTTAGAGACGGCCTTCTTCCTCATGTTCTGGGATATCTCCTCGGCGTTCTTCAGTGACAGGGCTTCCTGCGGGCATAGGTCCACGCATCTGGGCTCCCCGTCGCAGAGGTCGCAGATGATGACGTGCTTCCTGTCCGACGGCAGGGCTATGACCCCGAACTCGCAGGCCTCGATGCACCAGCCGCAACCATTGCACTTGTCGGCGTCGACTCTGATGATGCCGGTGGTCTCGTCTTGGCTCAGGGCCTTCCGGGGGCAGGAGTATACGCACGTCGGGTCGTCGCAGAGGCGGCAGGCCAGCGATGTGTTCACGATGGTGTTCAGCCTGATGGTGCGGATGCGGCTGAGCAGGGGGTTGAACACGCCCTCCTTCTCCCCCGAGCAGACGAGCTCGCAGATCTTGCAGCCAGTGCACTTCTCGGGGTCCGAGTAGACCGCTCTCCGTTCGGACATGCTCTAGGCCTCCTCTACGCCGATCTCATCGGCGATGTAGTGGAGCCCCAGCTCCCTTAGCTTTTTCTTGGTGGGGACGCCGTTCTCGGCCCATCCCCGTTCCCTGAAGTAGGCCTTGTGCATCATCTTGAACTCCTCCTCTGTGACCAGGTGGCCCTCGGCGATGCCCGCTGTGATGGGGTCGTTCATGATGCGGTAGGCGGGGTAGTCGTCCTTCACCGTCCAGCCCTCCCGGACGTTGAACGCCTTCTCCAGGTTCCAGATACGCTCCCCGGCCAGCCTCAGCTCCTCGGCTGTCACGTCGAAGCCGGTGACCAAGTTGTAGATCTTCGCGAACTTCTCGTATGTGTCCAGGACTCCCCTGGAGAACTTGCAGAGTATCAGCGAGTCGGTGATGCTGTAGTGGTCGTCCCTGGCCATGACGAGGGCTCCGTACTCCTCGCTGGCGGTGAACCTGTCCACCTTGCCTTTGAGGTCCCAGTCGTACGCGCTGTTCCGGAGGTGGCAGCCGCCCCTGTTGGAGGTGTTGAAACCGAGGCAGGACATCTTGAGCCCCCTGAGGTCGTATCCCGGGTACTCAAGCCCCTTGTTGTGCATCGCCCACTTCCAGGAGTCTCCGCCCAGCTGCTCCGCCGCGGCCTTGGTGCCCATGGCGAGGAGCTTACCCAGTTTACCCCGTTGGTAGGCTATCATCTCGATGGCCTCGAGCAGTGCCTCGGAGTTGCCGAAGGTGAGCTCCAGGCCGTCGGTGTCCTCCTTTGTGAGGAGCCCCTTCTCGTAGCTCTCCATGGCCCAGCTGAGGGTGACGCCGGCGCTGATGGTGTCGAGGCCCAGCCTGTCGCAGAGGTCCACGGCCTTGTTGATGTCGGGGAAGTGGCCTATCCCGCAGTTGGAGCCGAGGGCGTAGATGCTCTCGAACTCGACGCTGGCCAGAACCTCCCCCTCAGGGTCCTCTTGGACCAGGGAGACGTGGTCGCAGCCGATGGGGCAGCCCGCGCAGGCGATGGTCTTCACCACCCACCGGGGGTGGATGTACTCTCCGCCTATCTTCTCGGCGAACTCGAAGACCGACTCCTGCCAGTTCCGTGTGGGGAGGGCGGCCTGGTTCTGGTGGATCATGACGCTCACCTGCGTGCCGAGGCTCCTGTAGGCTCCTGTGAGGGGGCCCTGGCAGAGGTCGTAGAGCTCCTTGCAGTGCTCCAGGGTGCCCGCCATGTCGGCGACCGTGACGCTGCCCGTGCCCCTCACGGCGACGGCCTTGAGGTTCTTGGAGCCCATTACGCAGCCGACGCCGGTCCTACCCGCTTGGCGGTGCCTGTCGTTGGTGATGTTGGCGTACCTGACGAGGTTCTCCCCGCCGGGGCCGATGGAGGCCGAGCTGACGTTGTCGTCGCCGATCTCATCCTTGATGAGGTCGAGTACCTTCAGGGCGTCTGTGCCCCATAGGTGCCCGGCGTCCTTGATCTGGATCTTCCCGTCGTCGATGAACAGGTAGACGGGCTTCTCGCTCTTCCCCTTGATGACTATGGCGTCGTATCCCGCCTGCTTGAGGGCCTGCCCCCAGTAGCCTGACGAGACGGCCTCCCCCAGGAAGCCTGTCAGGGGTGACTTTGTGTGGACTATGTACTTCCCGCTCGTCGGTGCGGTGGTCCCGGCGAGGGGGCCCACGGCGAAGATGAGGGGGTTCTCCGGGCTGAGGGGGTCGACGCCCGCCGGCGCGTGGTCGTACAGAAGGCGGGTGCCCAAGCCGTTGCCGCCGATGTACTTCCTGCAGTAGGCCTCGTCTACCTCCTCGACCGAGCTCTCTCCCTTGCTCAGGTCCACGTGAAGGACCTTACCTGTATAACCATACATCTTGATGCCTCAAATATCTCGCGTTGAATCGTATGAAATTGCGGGTTCTCATAGAAGAATCTATAGGTTTCATGCATTCAAGCTATGACGGGTGCTCCAGTGATCCAGGTTGAGGTCAGCTACTTCTCCAACGTGAGGGCCCTGATCGGGGAGTCCGGATCGACATTGGAACTACCGGACAGGAGCTCCGTGCATGACCTGCTCATCATCGTGGCAGCGAGGTACGGCGATGAGCTCAGGGAGTACCTGTTCACCGATGACGAGGGACTTCACTCCCACGTTGTCGTCATCCTGAATGGGAGGGGTGTGGGGGTCCTCGATGGCTTGGATTCAGCCCTCAACGACGGAGACCGTGTCGCCATCCTCCCCTCCATAGGCGGGGGCTGATGAGGGAGCCTAGTTCCTGATCCAGGTGTGGCTGCATTCAGCACATCTGTATCGCTCGACCGATCTGTCCTGCTTGACCCCCGCATGCTCGCCTTGGGTCGTGAGGACCGTCTTGTAGGCCTCCGCGTGGCCGCAACTGGGGCAGGTCTGGTTCACCGTTAAAGCATCTTTATCTGAGCTGTCTACGACGTAGACGGGCTCCGCTGCCCCTTTACCGTTTCTCTTTACCTCGATGACGTCTGTCTCGGCCACATGACCGCATTTGGAGCATATGAGGCCTTCACTTGAAGCCTGGAGGAACGCCCCACACTTGTCACAGAACTTCATTCAGAAATAGTCTCCTCACTGAGGTTCTATCTGGTAAGCCATGGGGCTGCAGCCAAATAAGCATTGATTCAGGCTGATTTTTCTCAAAGGGCGTCCCTATCCAAGATGTAAAGGGTGGAGGAGGGGTATCTGCCATGGAGCAAAGCTCTGGGGGTCAGAGCATATGGGTCTGCCTCTCTCCGGCTTCTGGTTATACTTTAGTATATAACCCGTTTATGGATTCGAAATTTATCATCGGTAGAGATCTGGAGTCCATGTTCCTGGTCCAGTCGGAGGGGAACTCAAATACTCTGAGCGACTACACTCCCTCCAACGGTGTAGGTTATGGTTAAGGAACTTTACAACCCCTTCGAGAAGTACGGCATCAGGCGGGTGATCAACGCCGCGACGAGCGCCACCAACCTCGGTGGCTCCATCCCCGACCTGGAGGTCTTCAGGGCCATGGAGGACTCCTCAAAGTCCTTCGTCGTCATCACGGAGCTCCAAGCATGGGCTGGGAAGAAGATCGCTGAGGCCACCAGGGCCGAGGCAGGGCTCCCTGTGGCAAGCGCATGCAACGGGTTGACCCTGGCTGCCGCCGCGTGCATCATGAAGGACACCGAGCTCGAGGAGTACGATCCCCTGGTCCGAGGGCGCTGGTCCCATATCTCGATGAGGCTGCCGATGCACACCGAGGGGCTGAGGACTGAGTTCATCGTCCAGAGGGAGTGCAGGAACGCCTACGACCACTCGGTGGAGTGCGCCGGCGGACGGTTCGTCGAGGTGGACTCCAC
>JAUWDP010000192.1 GCA_030608725.1 Candidatus Bathyarchaeota archaeon | reverse complement strand
CCTGTATTTTTGGATTAATTGCGTGCGCGCGAGGAAGCCCTGCTATTAACGCGCAGGCGCGCGCAGCTGTTAAACGCGCTCTTCTTCATTAGCCGATTCTACTGCTCCTAGTTTATGCATAAGCTCTTGAAAAAGTGCCTGTGCTCTACCGAATACTGAAACATGAATCCGGTATGGTCTGCCACGACCCATTGACGGACTCTGTCTCACTAAACTTACATCAAGATACATACGACGTTTTTTTTCATCCCAAACAGATTGATAATCTCGCCATGCTAAACCGTGGTTCGTCATTAATTCATTAAGAGTTTCAAGTATTTTTTTATAAAGTTCCTTCTGTGATAATACATCGCTATAGATATGGTAGTGTGGATTTCCTCTTTTGTGCTCCTCGGTCCAGTACCAAATTCTCATATGGCTCGCATCATTCTAGTAATTGCGTAGTAGTTTTTTAAAAGCTCACTTAGCGAGAAAAAGCCTAAGTTGAGTTTTAGACTTCGATCTTCAGACGCCTGTTTAGGTATCCCCGCTTCCTGGGAGGCAGATCCTCGATTACCTTCAAAGTATCGGAGCAATCGCCCTTCAACTCAAGCTCGAAGCCCTTAACCGGATGGGGCAACACTCTGATCTCGCATCTATCCCTCTCGGACATCAATACCTCCGAAGTCAGCGGGATCTTTAAACCCTTCTATCATTAGAAAACCTGCACCAGCGTTGCGCGCGCGCGCGCTGGCTTGTCCCTAAATTCACCTCATTTTAGAATACATCTATATTGATAGTTAGGTTCTCGTCCTCCGTGGATTGTCCAGCCATTGGAGGTGAGTTCAATCGGACAAGACGAACACGAGACCCTTGAAACCCTCTTCCAAAACGTAGACTTAAGCCTTGCTGAAACACAGGCTCTCGAATGCTTCCACACCACAGGCCCCGGCAGACCACCCAGGAACCCCCTCGGCCTCCTCAGAGCCTTCATAGTAATGCGCATGAAGGAGATCCGGAGCCTCAGGGAGCTGTCCCGGACACTCAACGTCGACCAGAGGCTCAGGAGGCTCTGCCTCATAGAGGACGGTGAGAGGGGCTACCCCCGCTCCGTCCTCAGCCGCTTTACCAACCTAGTCGGAGCCGAGAGTCTCAGGAGGATAATAGACGAGAAGGTCGTCATGCTCCTCAGGAGGAGCGAGGTCGAGGAGGTAGATGTGGTCCTGGACGCCAGCTTCATCAAGGCCTGGAGCATACGCCATCCCCGGGATAACAGGAGAGGATTCTCCGACCCGGACGCCATGGTCGGGAGGCACGGCCGGGGCTACGATCTGGGCTACAAGCTTCACGTATCCGTGGACCACCAGCGTATTCTCCCTCTGGCCTGCGTGCTGGCTCCTGCGAACGACAACGAGAAGAAACATGGCCCCACGCTGGTCGAGAGGACCAGGGAGGTCCTCCGGAGGGCTGGGGCGAGGCTGAGATGCCTGGTGGCTGACAGCCAGTACAGCAGCGGAAGGATGAGGGGGCTGGTGGATGGGGCGGTGATCCCCTTCATGGCGAATCAGAGGCGGGGTGAGGCTGTGCTGCGGGTTGACAGGAAGTTCAGAACCCACGGGCCGGAGGAGGAACGGGTGAAGTATCATATGCGTCCGGCGGTGGAGGCGGCGTATGCGTTTCTGAAGACCCAGTATGGCATGAGAGTGAACAAGGTGAGGGGATTGGGGCGTGTGGCTGTGTATGCTCTCTACAGCGTCCTCTGCCACGTGCTGACGAGGGAGGCGGCTGAGAACATCGGGCGGCCTGACAAGGCGCTCTCGCCGACGTTCTTCAACACGTGATGGGGGGCCTGCTTCCGGCTGCTGTGCGCTTGTCGCCTAGTGTGGGGAAGGCGTGTTGGGTATGCCGTTCATATCTTGGATGGGGGAGGAGACATCGTCTGAGGTGTGTGTTTCCTCTCAGATGGTGTGCTTGGGGTGATGGGGCATGGTATAGAAGTGTGTGTTCTATGGGTTCACCTGTTTGGTTCATGGGGGTTTGTTGGAGATGAATTTAGGGACAAGCCAGCGCGCGCTTGACCTGCTCGAACTTATCGACGCCGTGCAGCGTCTCTGGGAACCCCTCGTAATAGGCCTCTATCCTGAGGTCGACTCCCTCGAACTCCACCGAGCCGCTGACGGCGTACCTGTCCACCTCGGTCTCCTTTCCGTCCATGATTACCTTCAGCTTCCCGGGCCAGAGTGGGAGCTGTCTTCCTCCGAAAACTATCTTGTAGTCGAGGGGAGGCTGGGGATTCACAGGTAGTCCACCGCACCAAATATCAACGCTCTCCACCTCATCGAGGAGGTCCATGCCGTAGGCCGAGAGCATCTCCGCCAGACCCGGCTCGACGCCACATCCTGGGATGATCGTGATACCAGCCTCCTTAGCCGCCGAGTCTAACCCAGATATATCCGTTCCACCGGGTCCTCCCGGTCCCGCCAGGTCGATAACATCGACGCCTGCCTCTATCGCGCTCCACCAAGCTTTTTCGATGAGCCCGTGTGGATCCATCATTGGGAGGGCTACATCGGCTACGTCGAAGCCTTTGAGAGCTTTGACCAGCCCGTCGCGTTCTAAGACGTTCTGTTTCAGGGTTCTCAATTTTGCGCGCGCGCGGAGGATATGTCACATCCATTTGAGGAGCGAGAGCTTGGTGGCGGTTGGGTTTTGCTGTGTGTTCACCGTGAGGAGAAGTAGCTCAGGTTACTGATATGGTCATATTTTTTATTGTCTAATTAATAAATTCAACTTAGATAATAAATAATCCATGTTTATTGGGAGAGCCCCTCCTAATCATCTGGGGAGAGGATATTTCTTTTCGCCGGCTCTTATAGGTTTTTCAAGCCAGTTTTCCGGCGGGATGAAGGGGCAGACGTATTCTTCGCTGTATGCACACCAGGGGTTATAGGCTTTATTGAAATCTAGGATCCATTTTCCCTCAGCAGTGAGGTGTATCTCTGGTTCTAGGTCAATATATCGGCCTGCGCCATATGTTTCCTTTCCCGATGTTTTATCTCTGAAGGGTACCCATAGCCTCTCTTCTTCTGGATCGCTTTTGTAGGCATGGATTAAACACTGTTCGTCATCAACATCAAATCTGAATTCACCCCAGCGAATGAACTCCTGAACTCCGCCCTTCGTTGTCTCTACCTTTATCTCCTTCTTTTCTTCATGTTCGTGAAGAGGCAACTCGAAAACTAGATCTGGATCTGGAGGATAGTAGCTAAGACCTTTACCTAAAAGCCTCCTACGCTCTCCGCGAGGTACAGGAGATCTCGGATCTAAGATAAAAAACCTGTTTTTCTCCTCCCTCTCCTTCTCGATACTTTCCTTCCATTCAGATATCTCCAAAGGAAATCTCCCCTTTCATCTTCACATGGCGCGCGCTGGCTCAAGGCATCAGTAATAGAGAGACAATAACGCTATCTACAGGTTGGACAAGAACCACGGCTGTATCCCGAGCCTGCTACGAATTTGTTTTTATCGTAAAGCATCGTCCAGCAATCTGAGCAGATATGAACATACCCCAGCTCTTTGTGGTTGGCTCCGAGCAAAGATAATTCAGGCCCGTTCTT
>JAUWDP010000134.1 GCA_030608725.1 Candidatus Bathyarchaeota archaeon | reverse complement strand
GGTTCTACAACCAGAAGGCGAGGAACATCGCAGCCATCTGCCAAGACCTCGTGGACAACCATGGCTCCACCGTCCCAGATGACAGGGAGACCCTCATGAGCCTCCACGGGGTCGGCCCCAAGACCGCCGACATTGTCCTCAACCACGCTTACAACGTTCCAGCCATAGCCGTGGACGTCCACGTCGCAAGGGTAGCCCGGAGGCTGGGATTCGCAGACCCAAAAGCGGGGCCAGAGAACGTTAAGGCAGCCCTAGAGCAACTCGTCCCACCCGAGAGGTACAGGTTCATCGACAATGGGTTCGTGAGGCACGGCAAGGAGTACTGCAGGAAAACCAACCCCAGATGCGGTGAGTGCCCACTGAGAGGAGTATGCGGTAACCCGCAAAACTAGAGGTTAGAGCCCTTCCTTCTCGAAGAGCCTGGTAGCCTCTGCGGTCCTGCGGAGGCACTCCATCGCCGTCTCGTAGCTGGGCCATCCGCCGACCCCGCACTCGGGGCCCACCATGGGGACTTTCTCGACCCCGAAACGCTTGACTACCTGCCTCAGCCTCGCCAGCCCCACGTCGACCTCCTCGAGGAACACCATCGGGCCCACCTCTCCCCGTCTTATCTGGGTCCAGATGTTCCCCACCCTCTGCTCAACGTCCTCCACGACGCCCTCCCTCTTGAGCCGAGCCTCGATGAGGTCGTCGAACTGGTTGTGGAAGATGCTCGCCTTGAGGCGCTTCCCCGTCTCCTCGAGGCGCCTCGACGTCGCGTCCTGAGAGTACAGAGGATCCCCGATGTGGGCCTGGACGAGGTCCAGGTGCTCCACCTCCCAGAATAGGTCGTCAGATGTGTCGTGGAGGTGGATGCTCGTCTCCGAGCCCTTAGAACTGGCGGCACTGCAGATCTCCTCCCAGGCAGCCCTGAGGGACTCCCGCCCCTCGGAGCCGTAGTCCAGAAGGGGATCGTTAAGGAAACCGAGGACAGGCTCATCGATGCAGACCAGAGCCACCTCGCCGTGCCTGCCGTCGAAGACCGACCGGGAGACTATCTCGGCGAGGCTGTGCCCCAGCTCCTCGAAGAGCCTCGCGTTCTTCCCCTGGAAGAACGAGGCAAGGGTGTACGGACCGGTCACACAGATCTTTAACTTCACCCGTTCGACGCCGGCCTCGTCCCGAATCCTTGAGGCGTTCTCACGGATGACGTCCACCTCGGGGATGGATGACCCGGGTCTCGCCGTGACCTCCTTGAGGGCCACGTAGCCCCCCTCCACCTTCTCTATGCCCCTGAGGAGCTCGAAGAACATCTCGCTCATGTCTCTGAACTGGGGGTAGTTGGGGACGGTGAGGCCCGCCCTCAGCTTGTCCACTGTGGCGGAGACAACCTCCTCCATGAAGACCTCAGAGGACTCGTCCTGGGTGCCTATGAGTGAGAGGAGGGAGCCCTGCCTCTTGGCCCCCTCGTAGATGGCGGACTCCTCGACCCTCAGGGGGAGGCTGCCGATGTCGTAGGTGTCGAGCATGTGTCCCCCGCTACTTTATGTTCACTTTCCCCTTGGCGAGGTCCATGCAGAACTCGTCGAGGCGGTCGAACTCGCTCGCGATGACCTCCTGGATCTGGGGGGTGATCTCGTCGAGGCTCACCCCGTCCGCCGTGATGACCTGGGCCGAGCAGACGGCGGGTTTGTCGATGGGCTGCCCGATGGCGCTCACCAGCCAGACGTATGTCTCCTTGACCCCGTTCACATTCTGGCAGATCTCCCCGGCGATCTTGTAGCTCAGGAGGTTATAGATCTTCCCGACGTGGCTCACCGGGTTCTTACCCGCGGCCGCCTCCGAGGACATGGGCCTGTTCAGCGGGATGACGCCGATGACGTTGTTCCCCCGGCCCACCTGACCGGAGTCCCCGGTGTCGATGGACGACCCCAGCACCGTTAGGTAGAGCCCGCCTAACCCCCTGCCCTCCGCGTCGAGGACGTTGAAGCCGACCTCCACGTTGTCGAAGTCCGACTTCTCCGTGATGAATGAATTTATGGCGTCGTAGATCTCCCCCTTCTTCCTGAAGTAGTCGGCCTCGCTCTCAATGTACCTGTCCACGAAGGCCTGGGCCACTGTGAGGGCCACCCCGTTGCCGTTCCTGAAGCCCATGATCTTCACGTCCTCGCCGGACTCGGGGAACCTCTTCTTGAACTCCGGGGAATTCATGTGGCCCTCCACGTTCAATATGAGCTTCTCCATCCTGCTGTAGGGCGCGTACCCGACGGCAGCAGACGTGTCGTTGGCCCCCAGGTACCTGCCCTTCCGCGCGAAGATGTCCTGCAGCGAGGCCGCTCCGGGCTGTACCTCCACCTGGTACTTGAGGTGCTCGTCCGGGTCGACGAACCGGAGGTTCCTCTTGAACCAGTCCTTGGTGGACCTCTTGACGATCTCCTCGACGGGGACGTGCTCGTCACCCACGTCGAATGTGGCCCTGTCCCCGTACACGATGAGGATCTTGTTCGTCATCTTGCCTCCGCCGAAGGCGACCTCCGAGCCGCCCGCCGAGATCAGCCCCTTGTCCAGGTTGTGGTGGAGTATGGCGTCGAACCTCTTCAGGTACTCCTTGGAGAGCTCTATGGAGGCATCGTTCATTATGGCGTCGCAGATGGTGTCGGGGTGTCCCAGACCCTTCCGCTCGCAGATCTCCATGGGCTTCTCGTCCAGCGCAAGCTGCTTCAGGGGCTTAACGAGTATATCTTTCATGCAATTCAACCCTGCATCTAACATTATTCCTGACAGGAATCAAAAGAAAGGGGGAATCCGCTGTTTAAAAGCATTTCCGCACTCTTTCCCGCATTAGAGGGCGTATTATTGCTTATTTTATTCCTCTTGGAATAATAACGCTCCGTACCAACGGTGTCTTCGACCGAAATCGTTTATTCAGATTAGAGACATTCTAGGTTAGAGGCTTCAAAGGGGGTTCGTCTATGGCCGAGGAGTTCATCAACTGCCGTAACTGCGGTCGGGCAGTTCCCAAGACCATGTACTGCATCTACTGCGGCTCAGGCCTCCAGGGAGGAGAGCTGTTGAGGCCCGAGGCACAGGAACAGCCCTCCGAGTCGATCATCCCCGACTTCAAGTGGGAGCCCCTCAGGCAGACCCCCGTGGACCTGAAGGTCGAGAGCTCGTTCCCCCTCATACGGACGGAGCCCGAGCTCGATAAGGGCTTCCTGAACCAGATCGAGGAGCTGAGGAAGCACTGGGCCTGGCAGCTTAAGCTCGTGGACATGATCACCGAGATAGGGATCGCCGAGGAGGTCTTCACCAAGATCTACAACGAGTACAGCACCGAGATCGAGAGGCTCGGCAACATCCTGGAGGAGAGGAGGGCCGCCAGCAGCGAGGAGTATGCCAGGAAGAAGGCGGAGCTGTCGGAGATGGAGACGGCCCACGAGGAGCTCAGCGTCAGGGTGGCGGTGGGCCAGCTCCCGTCCAGGGCCCTCCAGAGGAGGACCCCCATCTCCAAGGAGAGGATGAACGGGCTCACCAGAGACATCAAGAGGCTTGAGATCACCCTGTCCAAGCTCGATGACGTGATGGGGGACATCTACCCTGAGGACAAGCGGAACCTGGAGACCAGCGCGAGGAAGAGCCTCCGCTCCCTGGACGGGCTCGTCGTCGAGGGGAGGATCAGCAGGGAGCTTAGCGAGAGGCTCAGGGAGGACCTCACCTCCGCCCTCGCCCTGTTCCGGGCGCCTGAGGAGAAGAGGGAGACCGAGAGCGCTCTGAGGGACGAGCTCGAGACCCTGGAGGTCCGCTACAAGGTGGGGGAGATAACCCTGGAAGAGTTCGAGTCCATGAAGACAGCGATACTGGACAAGATAAACAGGCTGTAATCTATTCAATCAAATATTGTATCCACGTTGTAGCACTCAAGAAAAAGAGAATCTTCTAATACCCTACACCCGCGTACTAGATGCAAGGTACTGGAAATGGACGATAAGAGCCTCGGAAGTCTGATCGTCGCTGTCAGCGTCATCGTCATGGCAGGATACTTCATCTGGGCATTCGGCCCCTACATACCCCTTCTGGACAGCTGGATCTCTCCAGCCTTCGCAGAGTGGGCGTACAGGCTGCCCATCATCCTGGCGGTCTACATGATACTGTTCATCTTCGCCTGGATAGGCTACACGATGGCCACGACGCCTCCCCCGCTCCCCCTGGAGGGGCCCCTGGAGATCGAGGAGGTCGAAGTGGACGCCACCGACAGGGGCGGGGACACGGAGAACTGACGCCGACCGGTTGGATTTACATCATTTATAAATATAGACCGCTAAAGGCCCCTGTTTACTCAATCGTTTAAAAATACCAATTAAATATATGTTTTTTTACATAATAAGGTAATTTCCTATTTTAATCCGAAGATTAACGGTTTACTTTCCGGAGACCATTCCGACCTAGATTTAAATTAACGTACAACTTTTCTTGGGCAATGGTAACAGGTGAGGGCGCTATTTACTTCCCCG
>JAUWDP010000101.1 GCA_030608725.1 Candidatus Bathyarchaeota archaeon | reverse complement strand
AACAGGGCATCCCGAAAGGCAGGCCAAAAATCCTCTCCCTCCCAGTCAGATAGAGGCATGGCCAGATCATACATCCAATAACCGAATCCCGCATCGTCGAAGTCGATAGCCCTAGCTTCTCCTTCGTGGAACAGAACGTTTGCCTCCGTCCCCAGATCGGCGTGGATCAACCCGTAGACATTCGGCCCCTTTCCCCAGTCATCCATGACCCGTTCCACCCGCAGGGTCACCTCCCGGAAGGCCTCGAAACATCGCCGGGGTATCCTAGGCCACACCTCGCCCGCGGTGTAATTGGTGCCGGTGTCGTCACCCCAGAGACCATTGCGGTCATAGTGTCTGCGCACGAAGCCATCAGATGGTCTCCAACTCGACGCGTGGTTGTGGAGCCGAGCCATGAGCCTACCTATAGCCTTCATGTGCCACGGTCGGACGAGCTTCTTGACCATCCTTCCTTTCACCCATCGGAGGAGGGAGCACTGCCTCGCCCTAGGCATACCATGGATATTGACCTCCACTGATAATGCTCCTTCTATCGTGGGGATCGGTTGCGGCACTGGAAGCCCCGCGTCACTCAGAGCAGACAGCCACTCTAACTCGGAGTCGACGGCACCTTCATTCTGATAGCCTGGCCAGTGGAGCCGCAGCGAATAACAGTTGTCCACGTAGAGGCTCCCCTCCAAGGGCGTTGTATCCAATGTTTTCACCCGATACGTGGTGTTGCCGGCGTCGACGATGAGTCTCAGGTGAGCCTCAGTGAGTCCATAAACCTCGAGGGACGCCCGGGCAATCCGCCTGGTCCTCCGCAACTTTCCGAGATAAGTGAGATCCTCATACGCTTTCATATCATCCACTCCTTGGCATCATCCCGAACGTGTGCACGAATGTATACGCATATTACTTGTGTGTGGGTAAAATTTTATCCCCAAACCTAAACACAAGCCATTTTCAAAGGGAAAATAATGGGGTCTTCATTCATCGAAGAACATGGGTGAATCCGCCGGGAGAGGGCCCTCCATAAGGGCATCGACCGCCGGGACGGGCCTCACAACGGCCACCGGCCAGGCCTACCTCAACATCAGGAAAGTCAAGGCCGCAATCGCGGCGTAGAGGCCGCCGCCAACGAAGGCCGGGAACTCCAGGGAGACCCGCTCCATCAGCGCCCCTCCCAGCCATGGGCCGACGACCCCCCCGCCCTACATCGCCATCATCCTGATACTGTTCGCCGTGGCCTTCTCCTCGTCCCCGAGGCCTTTCATCAGGGTCGAGCTGAGGAGGGGCGCCGCCAGGGTGGCGAAGCCGAACCGCATCACGTAGAAGGCCGAGAGCCAGGCGAAGGAGGGCGCCAGGGAGATGAGCAGGTAGAAGGGTGCTACCAGGCCGAATGCGACTGCTATCTTCCTGAGGGAGCCCAGCCTATTCAAGACCCTAGAGGAGAGCATCTAGACTCCCGCCGCGCGCGCGGCAAGCAGCCGGAGAGAATGAGCGACGTCCTCACTTTTCATGATGAAAGATCCTGACGCGATGATGTTCGCGCCAGCCTCCCTCGCAGCCCGGGCGTTCTCCGGGTTCATCCCGCCGTCGACCTCGATGGGAATCTCAGGGTCTATCTCCCTGATTCCCCTCACCTTTGCCAGGGCCTCCGGTGTGTACCTCCCTCCATACTTCCCAGGGCTTACCGTCATCACTAGTACGCTGTCTATCTCATCCAGATACGGCTCGACCGCTGACACGCCCGTATCGGGGTTGAGCGCCAACGTTACTTTGAGCCCCAGCCTCCGCACCCGCTCAACAGCCTCATTGATATCGGATAAGGACTCCACGTGAATGATGGCAATATCCACCTTGCCCTTTAAATTTTGAAGGCGTTCGATGGGGTTTACGGTCATTAGGTGGGCCTCGTACTCGAAACCATCAGGTAGGACGAACTCGAAGTCCAGAGACCTGTTCGGGACGAACACTCCGTCCATGACGTCGAGCATCACCCTATCCACCTTGCCCCTGAGGCGCTCCAACATGGACTCGAGCTCGTCCTGGCTCTGGGCTATTATCGCGGGGACGATCAAGGGCTCCATACCAACCTTCCACAGACTCGCTGGATATATAGGTGCTTACCCTCGCGAGGGTGGCTCACAATTGTTGTCGGAAACGCCTTAATATCCACGGCTATATAGGTCAACCAGAGGATTCTGGGCGTGTGACGGATGATCGTATGCGGCCACTCAAGGATAGAACAGGTGGACGGCGGCTGGAAGGTCCGGATCGACGAGAAGGTGGGGAATGCCTTGAACCTCTTCTCCGGGCAGACCCTTTTCGGCGCGCACGAGGGGGATTCCGGGAGGCTCTTCCTCTCCCCCCTTCGCCTGAACCCCCATGTCAGCTACTTCAGGGTGTTCCTCGAGGATGTCCGGGGTTCCTTGGCCACTATGACCGGCTTCTTCTCCGATAAGGGCATCAACATACTTAGCGGAGGCGCCTTCGGCTTTGGAAACATCTGGGTGTCAGAGTTCATCGCTGACTTCAAGGACATGGAGGAGACATCGGAATACATCGTTAACGAGATAGATAGCATGGGCGGCTTCGTGACCTCTAGGGAGATCACGGAGTTGTTCCCGAGGGCGTTCGAGCTGGAGGAGACCTACGAGCTGAGGTCTGATGAAGGTGGCATGTACATGCTCCTACCCAGCGTACCAGAGGGAGTATCGGAGGGATCCGAGATCTACGCAGTTCTGAAAGCGTGGCCCCAGATACAAGCCATGTTCCTAGACTTCAGCTCACCCGGGAGCCGGCTTCTCAAGATCTCCGCCAAGATAAGCGATGTCCCTGGATCACTGAACAAGCTGGCGGAGCTCCTCGGGACCCAGGTGAACCTCCACGCAATTCACGAACAGCACCACGATGAAGTCTCGGGGGAGTGGACAATCTACGGGGTCATGGAGGTCGGGAGCATTGAGGAACTCAGGGAAAAAGCCAGGGGCGTTCCCTCGGTCCTCGCCTTCGAGATAGAGCCCCTGGGATGGTAATCCAAGTAAAAACCATTGTCGGTTAGCCCACTGAACCTGTCCAGCAGCCTTAAATATCCATGTAGCAATTGAATCGCATCTTCGGTGGTGTAAGGATGCGCCAATTCCAATACCTGAAGCACAACTAGACGACCTCCGTCGAATTGTGCTCAGGACAATAAATAAGAACCAAGTTCTCATTCTCGCTCATATCCCAAGGATCCCGGCGTCGGTCACATCGGTTCTCAGGGAGATATCGCGAAAATATCAGATACCGCTGTCCACGCTGAAGCGTAACGCCCAGATCCTCAGGGACCTGAACCTGATCAGATACGGGGAGCCTCCCAACTTCTTCGGGGTCGAGCTCACGGAGCTGGGGCGGTTCATCTCCGCCCTGACGGTGAGCGAGGATCCCACCCTCCTGGGCAACATGGTTCAGACCCGTGACGGTTTCCGACCCTTCGGCTCCGTGATCAAGGAGCTGAGGAAGAGGGTCCTCAGCATGATAGCCGAGGCCGGCTCGGGCCACCTCGGAGCCTCCCTCTCCGCCATCGACATCCTGGCAATCCTCTACTTCATGAAGATGAGGCACGACCCCTTCAACCCCGACTGGCCTGAGAGGGACCGCTTCGTCCTTAGCAAGGGGCACGCAGCACCCGCCCTCTACGCTGTACTCGCAGAGGCCGGATACCTCCCCGTCGAGGACCTCAACACCCTGAGGGAGATGGGGAGCGCCCTGCAGGGTCACCCAGAGATCGAGACGCCGGGGGTCGACGCCAGCACAGGCTCCCTGGGGCAGGGACTCTCGATGGCCGTCGGGATGGCCCTGGCAGGGAAAATGGACGACGCCAACCATAGGGTCTTCGTCCTCCTGGGGGATGGCGAGCTAAACGAGGGGCAGATCTGGGAGTCGGTCCAGACGGCCGCCCACCACGAGCTCGACAACCTGACGGCGATAGTCGACAGGAACGGCTACCAGCTCACCGGCAGGACTGAGCAGATAAAGTCCCTGGGCTCCATAGGGGAGAAGTGGAGGACCTTCGGCTGGGAGGCCATTGATGTCGACGGCCACAACCCGGCGAGCATACTGGACGCCCTCGAGAGATGCGACATGACGACCGGCAAGCCCAGCGTCATCATAGCCAAGACGACCAAGGGGAAGGGCGTCTCCTTCATGGAGGGGAACAGTTTCAGCAGGAAGGCCCCGGACGCCGGGGAGCTGCGAAGGGCCCTCTCGGAGCTGACATAATTGATGAAGCTCACCATGCAAGCCGCCCAGACAGACCACGTCGGCAAAGCCCTCCTCACACTGGGCGTCGAGCACGAGGACCTCATCGTCCTGGATCCCGACGTGTCCGTCTCCACCAAAACCACCTACTTCGCGGAGAGGTTCTCCGAGAGGTTCATCAGGGTGGGCATAAGCGAGCAGGACATGATCGGCATCGCAGCGGGCCTCGCCGCATCCGGGAAGACCCCCGTCGCCTGTGGTTTCGCCATCTTCGTCTCCGGGAGGGCATGGGAGCAGGTGGCCAACTCGGTGGCCAGGCCGGGCCTGAACGTCAAGATCGTCGGGACCCACAGCGGCCTCTCCCCCTGCGCCGACGGCGCATCCCACCAGGCCATCGTGGACGTGGCCCTGATGAGGGCCCTCCCGAACATGAGGGTGGTCGTGCCCGCGGACGCACCTGAGGCGGTCCAAGCCCTGAGGGCGCTGGTGGAGTGGTACGGGCCCGCCTACCTCCGCTTGGGAAGGGGAGACTCCCCTGTCGTCTACGACGAGGAATGCGATCTCACCATCGGCGAGGCAAACACGCTGAGGGAGGGCGCCGACGCCACAATCATCGCAAATGGAGTAATGGTCTCCAAGGCCCTCCACGCTGCAGAGCTGCTGACAATGGACGGAACGGACGTGAAGGTCGTAGACATGCACACGATCAAGCCCCTCGACAAAGAGGCCATAGAAAAAGCCGCCAAGGAGACAGGGGCAATCGTCACTGCCGAGGAGCACAGCATCATCGGCGGGCTCGGAAGCGCGGTGGCCGAAACACTGGCCGAGTCCAGACCGACACCCATGAGCAGAGTGGGCATACGGGACCGTTTCGGAGAGTCGAGCAGGAACTACGACGACCTCATGCGGAAACTGGGCCTGACTTCCGAAGCTATCGCCGATGCAGTTCGTGAGGTCATCAGTAGACGGGATG
>JAUWDP010000257.1 GCA_030608725.1 Candidatus Bathyarchaeota archaeon | reverse complement strand
GAGGAGGTGCTTGTGCTTGAATCTGACGCTGAGCCCCGCCATTAGAAGGGCCACGACCACAGCAACGATCGATGACGCTGTTCTTATCTGACCCATCACCCCGACCGATGTCCCGAAGGTGTAGGCGATGTCGATGAGGAGAAGCCCCGTGAGCATCCTCGGGAGCTGGAGAACTAGGCGGGAGAGGCCAAGGGAGGGTAGCACGAGCCGGGTTCCCGAGTCCTCGGCTTGGGATGAGGTTTCTTGATCCATTCGTGTCAGCTCAGAATGAAGACATCCGTAGTTTCCAAATTATTAAGAATTTGCCTGAATTGAACGCATTTTTCATATATAATTGAGGCTTCACGGCCCAGAAAATACAGAAGAACTCATTAAACCCATCTAGGACACTCTGAAGTATGCGAATCGGCTTCGACCTCGACGGAGTCCTATGCGACTACGACGACGCGGTCTTCCACATGATCAACCGGCTCCCCAAGGAGGAGCTGAGGGTAGCCCAGATCCACTACTTCTCCACGAGGAAGCCCCTGCTGAACCCGGAGCTCTTCCTCCACGAGGGGGACGAGTACCATGTCATCACGGGCAGGAATCAGGGGCTGAGGGAGCTGACCGTCAGGTGGTGCGCAAGGCATCTCCTTGGCGCCGCGAGCGTCCAGGTTGTGGGAGGGAATCCGAGGTACGAGTTCACCGAGGAGGAGCTTACCGGCTTGGACCCCGAGTTTTCCCTCATAGGGAAGAGGGACAAGATACTGGAGCTGGCGATCGACGTCTACTTCGAGGACGAGCCCCGCAACGTCAGGAGGCTCAGGGAGATGCTGCCTGAGGTAGTCATTATCCAGTACGGTGGTTTCCTAGAGAGCGAGCACCCCTCGACCCTGGGGGAATAGTGGAGGCGTCTGGTATGAAGGTTAACAAGTATCTGGTGGGAGCGGTCCTGGCAGTCGGAGTCTTATTGATCCTGTTCAGCCCCATAGGGGGCTATTCAACGAGCTCAGCGTGCTGATCTAAGCGGGCTCCCACCAGCATGGGTAGGGGACCTGCCTGGCCCCTTCATGGGAGTAGGCTGTGATCGCGTCCTCGTTGAGCTGGAGGATGAACCCGTTCAGGTACCCGTAGTTCCCCCTGATCGGGGATATGCCGAGCCAGTAGAAATTGTAGAGGGCCACCATCTCGCCGTGGGATGCGTAGATGTCGACGTTGCCCGGTTCCGCACCTTTGAGCTGGAGCAGTACCTCCTTGACCGCCCTCTTTGCTAGGTCAAGGGGGTCCGGGAAGACTGTTCCCGAGAGGCGGTGGCTCAGCCAGTCCGAGATGAACCAGCTTCCCTCAGGGTGGTCCCAGATCGCCTTGCTCATCTCCTCATTTAGGGGGAGGTTCATGTCGGGGAGCTCCCCCTCGAAGCTGACCTTCGCCCCTATGGAATTGAGGCCCCCCGCTATCCCCTTTGCGGTCTGCTTGGTCCGAGGGAAGCAAGTGTGATACATCCTGTAGGTACGTTCCTTGGGCAGCCTTGAGCCGAACTCGTGGGCAGCTTTCTCGCCTTGCTCCGTCAACTTTGCGGGGATCAGGTCCTCAACAGTGCGATAGTTCACCTCGGAGTGGCGGAGGATCAGGATGGCCGGTCTGCCTTCATCCACCTCGTCGAAGCGTGAGAGCAGGGAGAGGACAGGTTCGCCCCAGTCAACGGAGTCGAGGACCATGGGCAGAACTGAGCCTTCGACTATTTAACGTGTAGCAGACCCCGAGCCCTCACTTTTTTTGGTCTGGAACCTTGTCGATGCGGTCAGGGTAGTCCGAGATGATGCCGTCGACGCTGAGCCCCTTCATCCTGGCTATGTCCTCAGGTTCGTTCACGGTCCATGCGTAGATCTTGAGTCCTCTTACGTGGGCTCTGGCCACGAAGTCGGGGGTGACCGTCCTGTGGTTCGGGTTAAGGGAGTATGCGTGGTTAAGCTCGGCGAACTTCATGATGCCGCCGTCGTCGAGGGCGAACAGGACCCCCGTCCTGACGTCCTCGGAGAGCTCCCTGATGGCTGAGAGCTCCTCCAGGTGGAAGGAGGAGACTTGGAATCCGGAGATTTCCCACCCCTCATCGACGGCGCCCTCGATGTGCTCCAGGGCGGGCCTAGCGGTCCCCAGCCCCTTCAGCTCAATGTTTATGCCCATCCTGCCGGTGGCGAGGTCGATGACCTCCTCGAGGGTGGGTATCCTCTCCCCCTTGCCGGCGTCAAGCGCCCTCAGCTCGTCGAGGGTCAGTTTCGCGACCTCGCCGGTGCCGTCGGTGGTCCTGTCCACGGTCTCGTCGTGGATGACCACCAGTTCCCCTGAGCTGCAGAGGTGGACATCGAACTCCACCATGTCGGCGCCGAGTTCCATCGCCCTCCTGAAGGATCTGAGGGTGTTCTCGGGCTCGTGGCCGGCTGCTCCCCGGTGGCCTACCTTGACGACCATGAGATGACAATAACATTCTCTATTAAAAGGGTGGTCAGAGGAAGTCGTAGCCTTTCAGCCCGAGCTCGTCCCGCATCTGAGCCAGCTCGGCCCTGAGGCTCTCGTTAATCGGGGCACCCTTCCGCTCCAGCCTGGTGAGGTGCTCCTTCTCGCCGGGGGTGTAGATCCGCTCTCTGCCTGGCATCCTATTTGAGGCTCGTAGGTCTCGCATGATGTTTCCCGCCGTCCTCTTGAACTCCTCGGGATAGGTGAACGCGGAGATGTCGACGGCCATGAAGAAGTGGCCGACGTTGACCCCGGTGATCGCCCTGAGGAATGCTCCGCCCTGGAGGGCCGATGACAGGACCTCGACGACGGTGGAATAGCCGTAGCCCTTGTGCCCCCCGGTCTCCTCGTTGGATCCGCCTAGGGGGAGGAGCGACGCCTCGCCTCGGACCAGTGCTCCCAGT
>JAUWDP010000206.1 GCA_030608725.1 Candidatus Bathyarchaeota archaeon | reverse complement strand
GAGTGCCTTGAATGAGTCGTTCTTGGTGAGGCGGATTATGAGGTAGGGTATGGATATGCCCAGGATGATGAGGACGATGTCCACGGGTAGCCAGAGGCCTTGGGCCATGAGCTGGACGGTTACCGGGTTGGTCTCGTATATGTAGGGTCGGTTCAGGGCTATCATTGTGGATAAGTGGTCACCCAGGGTTCCCAGGACGAGGACGATGTAGCTGATAGTCTCCAGCCCGAAGCGTCTGCCTACTTCCAGCACTATTTCCACTTGGATGATGTATCTATAATACATGTTTTAAACATGTATGTTGGATGCATTCGAATCCGTGTTCAGTAACTGGGTTTCTGCTCCGTGGGGTTGACTGTTATGTGTAACTGGTTTATGAAAAAAGGGGGGTTTTGGGGTGTTCTACTGGAATGTGAATGATACCTGTACGTTGACTGAGACGCTGAGGGAGCCCTCTAGTATGGGGGGTGGGGGCGGACATGCCCTCTTCTGCTACGTCGTAGCTTCTTGTTTGGATGTAGGGTGTGTAGCTGCTCTCGCTGACGTATAGGACTCCTGTGACCTCGATGTCGAGGGTGTCGGCGATGAGGTCGGCTTTGTCCCGTGCGTTCTGCAGGGCGAGGACGTAGGCGTCGTTCTGGAGCTGCTGGGCGATGTCGTCGGATAGGCCGAAGCTGATTCCTTGGATGTTGTTGGCTCCGGCGTTGGCGGCGGCGTCGATGACGTCTCCGACGAGGTCGAGGTCGTCGATCTCTATCTGGATCATGTTGGTGACCCTGTATCCTGTGGTCTGTCTTAGCTCCCAGTCGTAGTTAGGGTAGACGCTGTATGTGACTGTCTTGATCTTGTCCTCGGGGATACCGAGGGCCTTGATGGCGTTGATGACGGCGGTCATGAGGACGGCGTTGTCGTCGACGGCCTCATTTGCTGAGGGGTCCTCGGTCATGACGCCGAGGCTGACGGTTGCCTGGTTGGCCGTGGCTGAGATGCTTCCCGAGCCCGAGACGTGGATTGCGTTCACCTGCTCTTCCCCGAGCCAGGTGGATGCGACGGTTCCCATCGAGGGGGGGATGCCGGTGGGGAATCTGAATAGGTCGTCTGCTTCGTCTGCGGGTTGGGGTCTGTAGGCTATGATGGCTCCTGCTGCTATTATGGATAGGCAGATTGCGATTATGGGGATGTACTTTTGTCTTTGACTCATTTCGAATCGGGTACTGTGATGGGTCCGGGGGATAATTAATCCATGTTTTAGAACAGGGGTGTTGGTTTGGTGTGTGTTTGTTCTAGGCTGTAGAACAGGGCTGCTGGAGGGGGTGCTGGCGTGGGATATTATCTGCTGGATGTGCTGACCCTTGGTGCGCTCCGGGGGAGTTGTTCACCCCTTTGTTTTGTGCGGCTGGCTTAGGATAAGGGTTCCGTGGGGGTCGGTGGTTTTGGTATGAATAGGTGCCCCTTTTGGTATGATCGAGGTCTGATCGGGGCTGTTCTAGGGTTACTTCCGGGGATTGGAGCGGTTTTCATAGGCTGATGCATGACCCCCCCTCCCCCCCTATTATTTTAAGGTGTTTTCAGATCTCCTCTTCGTGGAAGGGGTCGTGGAATCGCTCAGACAGGTTATTTTTTCGTAGTTTTTCTATTTTTACGTATTATTTTTAATCGTGTCCTAGGGAGCTGTGAGTTGAAAAAAAGGTTTAATGGAGTAAAAAAAGGGGTTGAGCTCTATTTTCTGAGCTTCTTCATTGAGGGCTCCACGTCGCCTAGGTCGAGTCTGTCGAGGGTCTCCTTCGTTGGGATGCCCCTTTCGTCCCATCCAAGGGTCTCGTAGTAGGTGGCTCTCTTGCTCTCTACGAGGGCTTTGTCGGTAGTCTTTCCTTTGTAGGGTCCTGAGGGAAGCGGTTCGTAGAATCTTGGTGGGTTGTCGTCGTCCTTGATGGGCTCCCAGAATACGTCGGGGCCGCCCAGTAGCAGAAGGGCCTTCTGGAGGGTTATGATCCTTGGGCCGTTCCATCTTCTCCACTTGTCTATGGACATGTGGTAGCCTGTGATGGCCTTGGCGTAGTCGAAGATTATGTCTGTGGAGGCACCGCAGAAGTTGCAGTAGACGCCGGAGTCGCTGAAGACCGCGCCGGTCATCTCCCTGAAACCGTCGGAGGCAATGCTCGTGTGGTCTCCTCCCTGGACGCTGGCGGCGTAGCTGATATCGTGGGTGTAGTCCATGTCGCTCCTTGTGCCATGGGCGCCGATCTCTATGCCTTTAACGTGGACAGCGTAAGGCATACAGTCAACTCCCCTCATCTCGCTGATCTTCTTTGCCGCTCTGTAGGTTCCTTCAGCGAGGATGTCGCCTATCTTCTCTCTCTTTGCGATCAGCCAGGCCAGCTTCGTGAAAGCCTCTGCGTCGCCCCACTCTATCTTGAAGCCGAAGTCCTCCTCCTTGAGGATGCCTCTCTGATAGAGCTCGGCGGCGAAAGCCATTGTGTTCGGCCCATTGATCCCCGAGTGCCCGAGGTTGTCGATGAGGGCGCTCATGTGTATGATGTCGCCCGGGTCGAAGATGCCGAAGTTTGTCCCGCAGTAGGCTTGGAGCTCATAGTCAGGCATGTCCGTGATGTCTCCCTTCCACTTTCCGCTTTTGATGCAGCTTATCTTCATGCAGCTCGTCGTGCAGTTGAAGTCGGCCCAGTACTTCTTCACCCAGTATCGAGTCTCGAACATGGGTCCCCCCATGCTACGTTCGTCGTGCCACTCCTCCTGCCAGTTCCTCACCGGTTCGCTGCTGGTGTTGGCTCCAACTGACCAGCCCGCGTATCCTGTGCCCCAGCGTCTGAAGCTATCTCTACTGATGAGCCCTTCGTGAACCTTCTTCCAGAGGAGTTTAACAGCCTCCGGGGCGAAGACCTTGGGCAGAGACCCTCTACCCTTGGCTGCAATCGCCTTCAAGTTCTTAGAGCCCATGACAGCCCCGTATCCACCATATCCGAAAGCATGGCAGATCTTGCTCATAACCGCGGCGTTCCTAACCAGGTTCTCACCGGCTGGACCTATGTAGATCGTACCGGGCTCGCGCCAGCGACCAATGTTTGGCTTTCTCTCCGTGAGCACGTCAACAACTTCCTTGTTCAGTATCTTGATGGTCTCCTCGCCAACCTTTCCCCAGATGTGGCTCGCGTCCATGATCTCACCTCCGTCGTCGGTGACGAGTATATACACGGGACTGCTGGCCTTCCCTGATACGAGGACACCGTCGTAGCCCGCCATCTTCAACTCTGGAGCGAACTCCGTGCTTGCAGTTGAGCCCACGGTGCCATTGCTGACCGGAGACTTGCCTGTACAGCAAATCCTACCTCCTGGGTAGATTCCCGTCATGGGACCTGTCAAGACCATGAATATGTTATCGGGACCAAGTGCGTCGACTTTCGACCATTT
>JAUWDP010000063.1 GCA_030608725.1 Candidatus Bathyarchaeota archaeon | reverse complement strand
CCCGATGCCGACGAGGACGTTACTCCCTATCGTGGCGCCGTGGACTATCGCGCCGTGGGAGATGATGGTGTCGTCGCCTATCTTGACCGGGGAGCCTGTGGGCGCCTCGATGATGCAGTTCTCCAGCACCGTGGTCCTTGCGCCGATCTCGACGGTGTCGTCGTCCCCCCTGATGATGGCCCCGGTCCAGATGTTGGCACCCTCCTCGATGGTGACGTCGCCGATGACCCAGGAGCCGGGGGCGAGGAACACGGAGTCGTGAACCCTCGGTTTCTTCCCCTCGAACTCGATAACGGACACTTAACTCCCTCAAGGCGTATGGTATCGGGATTTCTCGGATAAGTCTATGGTTGGACTATGGCAGTGTGATTAGTTTTAATGAACTTTAACTATAAAGATAGGCTGTCATGACTCCCACACACACAAGGTTATTATCCCCGCCGAGAAAACCCGACTGGGGTTCGAAATGGAGGTAACCGTAACTCACCTACAGCGCCTAGAGATAATGCTCCTCGGGAAGGCCTTCTTGGGTTACAGGGCGAGGGACGGCTGGAGACAGCCCCTGCCATTCTACGCATTCAGGTGCCCCGTCCACGGCCTCGTCGAGGACTACCCCCACGGGTACGCCGAGAGGCTTGACTGCCCCTTATGCTCGCGAGAGGAGCTGGTGGCTATACGTGTGGCCGAGGATGAGGCGATGCTGGCTGAAATATCCGCTGTGCCTTTGAGGGCAAACTGAGCAGAGGTATTCCACTCGCCAAGTTCACATGCTAAAATAGAAAGGCGAAGCTCAGCTCATCTCGAGCATGCGCCTTATGGGAACCCTTGCCCTCTCAGCGATCTCGTGGGGCACCTTCACCACAGGCTCCTCGTTGAGCAAGGCCTGGTAGGTATTCTCAAGGGTATTCTGCTTCATCGCGGAGCACTCATTATACTCCAAGGCGGGGAGGAACGTCTTACCCGGGATCTCCCTCCTCAGACGGTCGACCAGCCCCACCTCGGTCCCAAGGATGAAAACCTTGGCATCAGACTCCTGACATCGCCTGTACATGCCCCCAGTCGACAGGACGTAGTCGGCCCTCATCTGGAGCTCGGGCTCACACTCGGGGTGCACGAGTAGCTCCGCCTCCGGGTACTCCTCCTTCAGCTTCATAGCGGCAGCGCCGTCGCCGAAGAATCGGTGGACGTAGCAGAACCCATCAGCGGGCACAGGGATGAGGATCTTCCCCGGGTTCTTCTGGGCCGCGTACCAAACGAGGTTCTTGTCCGGCCCGAAGAGGATGGTTTCAGCATCAAGCTTCCCTATGATCTCCGCAGCATTGCTGGAGGTGCAGGTGACGTCGGCCAAGGCCTTTGCCTCAGCGTAGGTGTTCACATACAGGACGACCGGGGCGTCCGGGTGGCTCTCCTTGGCGGCCTTCAGCACGTTTACAGGGAGCATGGCTGCCATGGGGCATTGGGCCTTCGCTGAGGGGATGATGATCTTCTTCTCCTGGTTCAGGATGGACGCGGTCTCGGCCATGAAGTCGACGCCGCAGAAGACGATGAGGTCGACGTCGCCTGCCTCCTGGGCCTTCCTGCTGAGCTGCAAGGAGTCCCCTATGAAGTCCCCTATCTCCTGTATCTCGGGGATCTGGTAGTTGTGGACGATGAGGAGGGCGTTCTTCTCCTCCTTGAGTTCCACGATCTTTCTCTGGAGTTCCGATGTATCCAACGCTATTCCTCCTTGACCATCTCAATCTCAAGCTTGACGTCGAGGGCCCTCACGGAGTGGGTGAGGCTCCCCATGGAGATGACATCCACACCCGAGGCCGCGTAGTCCCCGACGTTCTCCGGTGTGATGCCTCCACTCGCCTCATAAACCCTTCCCTCCCTGAGACCCAGCTCAGAGAGGCGTGCCAAGCACCTCTCGATCTCCACGGGGGACATGTTGTCGAACATGACGATGTCAGCCCCTGCCTCCGCCGCCTCCACGGCCCCCTCCAGGGACTCAATCTCGACCTCGATCTTCTTGGTGAAGCTAACAGCGCTCCTGGCTGCTCTCACGGCCTCCGTGATCGATGGCAGCAGGGCGAGGTGGTTGTCCTTGATCAGGACGCAGTCGTCAAGCCTGAACCTGTGAGTGTCTCCACCGCCCAGGGCAACAGCCTTCTTGTCTAGCTCACCCAGACCGGGCATCGTCTTCCTCGTGGCTGCGACCTTTATGCTTGGATTCACCTTGGAGACCTGTGCAGCGATCTTTGAGACGGTGGTGGCTATCCCGGCCATCCGGCCCAGGATGTTCAGTGCGGTCCTCTCCCCGGCGAGTAGGGCCTTCGCTGGCCCCTTGATCTCCATCAGTGTCTGGTCCTTGGAGACGCTGCTCCCGTCCCTAATGATGGCGTTGACCTCGCAGCCCAGGATGCGGAATATGGTCGCTACCTCATCAAGTCCGGCGGTCACGCCGTCCTCCCTGAAGTAGAGGCGGCCCTTCGCCATCTGGCCGTCGTCGATGAGGGCCTCTGATGTGATGTCCCCCCATCCTATGTCGTCCTTGAGGAACTCCCTGAGCTTCTCCTCCACCGAGAATCCTGCACCCATGCCTTATCGCTCCGTCAAGAGTTTTACAATCAACACCATATAGGTGCTTTTATTTCTTCTGAGAGCAGAGGGCCGGTAATGCTTTTTTCGTGCCTGCTAGTTCGGACGGTGAAAAGTTTGGATTCCATCTTCTCAAAAAGAGTAAGACCTATACTTTAGGCGTGCAAGTCCATGGGAGCGTTCGCCGGAGGGGTGGGGCGGTCCACGGAAAAGGACAGAGTGTATCTCATAGCGGCTGGTCTTCTGTTCGTTGAGCTGCTGGCAGGCGTCGTCTGGGGTATCCAGAGGGGGCTATCATCCCTCTTCGCGAGGGAGGTCCTGATGATTGCTTCCTTCACCCAGATCGGCATGGTGACATCTGTCTTCGGCCTCACCAAGGCCGTCACCAACCTCTTCATGGGCGCCCTCTCGGACCGCGTTGGGAGGAAGCCCGTTATCGTCGTCGGAGCCATCGTCTCGGCCCTCGGCGGCATGGTGATCGCCTCTGCGGACCAGTTCACGGGGATGCTCCTGGGAACCGCCCTTATCGGCCTAGGCGGCGGCAGCACCTTCGTCGGTATCATGGTGGCGATGACGGAGGTGATCCCCTCCCGTATCGGCCTCGCGATGGGGCTCTTCCAGTTCGCCGCCTACGGGGGTTCGACGCTGGGGACCTCCCTCGCCGGGTACCTCGCCGTCTCCTACGGCCTCAGGCAGCCCTTCACAGTCCTCATGGCCATCTCCGCCGTCGGTGCCGTTGCAAGTTTCTTTTTCATCCCTAAGACCAAAGGGTTCGTCCACGAGGAGAGAACCAGACCCAAGGAGAGGGTGAAGATCACCGCCTACGCCAGGCAGCTGGCGCCCATGTACTTCGCCGGCTTCAGCAGTAAGATCATGGACAGCCTCGTCGTCTCCTTCCTCCCCCTCTACCTTGTGGGGCTTGGTATGGACATTGGGAGGGTCTCCACGGTCATGTCCGCCTTCACCTTCTCCTGGGCCCTCCTCCAACCGCTGACAGGCCACACCTCCGACAGGATCGGCAGGAAAAAGATCATCGTCGTCGGCCTCGCCGGCTCGGTGATCAGCGTAGTCACCTTCACCATGACGGGCAGCTTCACCCTCCTCGTCGCCTGCTCCCTTCTCCTCGGAGTCGGGGCGGCCCTCTTCTACACCCCCCTCGTCGCCATGGTCAGCGACATCGCCCCCTCGGAGCTGGAGGGCACCCTCATCGGGAGCTACCGCTTCTTCAGGGACCTCGGATACTTCGTTGGCCCCCTCCTTCTAGGAACTATAGCGGATAACCTGGGCCTCACCAACGCCTTCTACGCGACGTCCCTCATTCTGCTGGTCGCCACGTTGGCGATCCAGCTGCTGGCGGAGGAGACAGTCGAGAGAGCCGATTGAGGGAGCCCTAGTAGCCTGGTGGGAACTCTTAGGGAGTTTAATATCCCTACGTCTAGATTCAGGGCCTCGGGGAAGCTCGGTGAATCGATCTCATATTCGGAGATCGAACTCAGCTTTCTGTCCGGATCTGGTGTGTCCGCCAGATCTTCCACTAATTTACTGGAAAATGAATGTTCGACTATTAACCGTCATTTGGTTATTAAAACATAATTGTTATACAGGAGCCCGAGGCTTCAGAAGACAGTGAACGAAATGGGCTCAATGGAAGAGTCCTACCTGATTGTAGACATCGACAGCCACCATACTAAAGCAGCCCTCATAGAGAGGGCAGGAGACGGGTACAGAGTCCAGGGAACGAGTGAGGCTCCCACCACCGTGGATCCACCCGAACTCGACGTGACCATCGGCGTCGAGAGAGCCATCAGAGGCCTCGGCCAGAAGCTGGGAAAGGAGCTATGGACCAGCGGAGGCCCCTCAGGCGACCACAGGCTCCTCTGCTCGAGCAGCACGAGCGGCGGCATCTACATGAACGTGGCTGGACTCATAAGGAACATCTCCACAGAGTCAGCCCAGAGGGCAGCCCTTGGGGCCGGAGCCCTTCTCATGGACGTCTTCTCCTACAATGACCGCCAGCCCCGCTTCAAGATAATCGAGAGGATGAGGCGCCTCAAACCCGAGATATTCCTCCTCGCAGGCGGCACGGACGGAGGTGCAGAGAAGCAGGTCCTAGCGATGGCGCGCCTCATAGAGTACGCCGACGTCAAGCCGAGGTTCGGCGAGGGCTACAAGCTGCCCGTCGTCTACGCCGGGAACGTGGACATCAGGGAGAACGTATCGAAGATACTGCCTGAGGACAGGTACGCCACGAGAGCCGTGGACAACGTCCGCCCCCTCATCGAGACAGAGAACCTCGGCCCAGCCAGGGAGGGGATCTACGACTCCTACATGGAGCACGTGATAGTCCACTCCCCCGGCTACGACAAGCTGGTTCCGTGGGTGGAAGGCAACATAATCCCCACCCAGGCGGCGATAGGGAAGATATTCTACGCCTACGCCCAGGAGAGGAGGGTGAACCTGCTCGCGGTTGACGTCGGAGGGGCGACCACAGACGTCTACTCGGTCTACGGCGGGGTCTTCAACAGGTCCCTCAACGCCGACATAGGGCTGACCTACGGGATCAGCAACATCATGAAGGAGGCCGGGGTCGGTAACATCATGCGCTGGATACCCGAGAGCATCAGCGAGAAGAAGGTCCGCAACATCGTTGGCAACATCATGGCCCTCCAGCCGGAGACCCTCACGGACGAGGAGAGGATGGTGCAGCAGTCCGCCATCAGGGAGGCCATCAGGCTCGGGCTGGAGCAGCACAGGAACTACGCCACGAGGCTCAAGGGGGTCCGGCTGATACGGGATCTGGGGATGATGTTCGAACAGGCCCTGGAGCCCTCAATCCTCAACCTCATGAAGACCCACGTCGTCATCGGCAGGGGGAGCACATTCAACGACCCGGAGAACATGAAGATTGCGGCGCTGCTGCTCCTCGACGCCATCCAGCCCTGGGGCGTCACCGAGATCCTTGTCGACGGCTCCAGCGTAATGCCCCACCTCGGCATGCTCCTGGACTCAAACAGGAAGGCGGCCCTACAGATACTGTCGAAGACGTGCCTCCGCAGGCTCGGGACCTGCGTGGCGGCCAAGGGCGTGGCGGAGGAGGGGGTCGAGGCGATGACGCTGAACATTAGCACATCGGAAGGCGTCTCCATGGAAGAAACGATAGCCTTCGGGGAGTTGAAGGCCTTCCCCCTAGGCGCAGACGAGTCGGCGAAGATCGATGTGAAGCCCGCCAGGAGGTTCGACGTCGGCATGGGCAGAGGCCGGAGGCTGGAGGCCAATGTGACAGGCGGCGAGCACGGAGTCATCATCGACGCACGAGGAAGGCCGATGGAGACGCCGAAGAAGGAGGTTCTCTCTGCGTGGGCGGAGTCTCTGAAGCCGAGGGTGACGGCTCACGCACCAGGGTCATAGGGGGATGATCATGTCGCGCTTTGGAGTGAGACTCGAGGAAGAGACGCTGATCAGGAAGGTCAGGAGGATACCCGCCCCGGGGGAGGTCTTCGTCGACGTCGGAGACTCTGTGGACGCCGAGACCGTCATAGCCGGCGGCACTGTCAGGAACCCCGAGGCGGAGGAAGTTAGGGTCTTCGCAAAGCTGGGAATCGAACCGGAGCAGATCGAGCGATACATGCTGAAGAAGGAGGGGGACACGGTGAATAAGGACGAGGTGATAGCCATCTACAGGGCCTTCTTCGGCCGGTTCACCAGGATCTGCAGGTCCCCCATGGACGGGTTCATCGAGGTCGTGCTGAAGAAGACAGGCCGCGTCATCGTACGGGGGAACCCCATCCCCGTCGAGGCGAGGGCCCACATACCCGGGAGGATCGTGGAGGTGATCCCGGGGGAGGGGGCCGTGGTCGAGACCCGAGGGGCGTTCGTCAACGGCGTCTTCGGCGTCGGCGGGGAGGCGCGCGGCGAGCTGGTCTTCGCCGCCGACCAGCCTGGAGCCCCTCTCACC
>JAUWDP010000224.1 GCA_030608725.1 Candidatus Bathyarchaeota archaeon | reverse complement strand
GGGTCGGACCAAATGGCACCGCAAAGAAGCCTAATGGAGGCGCAACAGATGAGCTCCTCGTCAAACTGAAGGAGTTGGCCAACAGATACGACACCCACTTCCACATCCACCTGGCTGGAACCAGATGGGAGATAGAAAACGTCAGGAAGCAAACAGGCTTCGTTGGCAGCATCGCCATGGCCCACAATCTAGGGATACTTGATGAGAGGACAAGCCTAGCCCATTGTATCTGGCTCGACGAGTCCGAGATAGATATACTCGCTGAGACGGGGGCACAGCCGGTCCACTGTCCAAGCTGCAACCAGATCTGTGCAATAGGGGTGATGCCATTGGTACAGATGATCAAGAAAGGGGTGGAGTCGGCTCTGGGAACAGACGGTGCCCCCCAGAACGACAGCTTGGATATGATCAGGGACATGAGGCAGACGGTTCTCCTGCAGCGTATCACGCACATGGACGCAGACATTGTGAGCCACAAGTACGCATTCAAAATGGCTACAGAAAATGGAGCAAAGGTCCTAGGCATCAGAAATCTGGGCAAGATCCAACAGGGCTATCTGGCAGACATGACTGCTATCCAGGTGAAAGGGAACCCCTTCCTAAGTCCCCTATACGAGCCGTTGGAGACCATCATCTACGCGGGCTCGGGAGGCAGGGACGTGGCAATGACAATGGTAAACGGAAAAGTGCTCTATGAAGATGGGGCATTTAAGACGGTGGACCCTGAAAGGGTCTTATCAGTCATCGAAGAAGCTGGAGAGAGGATAAACAAAAAGATCCTTAAGAATTATGATCTCTAACAATCACAAGCGCGTACAGAGCTTCCTACGGAGGATTCGACCTCAGGCACTTCACGTTGGATGCCCGAACCATGCTATTCGTAGCTCAGAGAGAGTGACAGCGTCCACTCTAGCATTGTGTAAAAGAAAAAAGGAAAGGGAATTTAACCTGCTGAAAGTTTCTCTCCCAGGCCTGTTCTTTCGAAGAGTATTGCAGCTATTAGACAGATCAGCGCCGAGGCAAGGGTGTAAGGTGTCTTCCAGGTAGGCGTAGTGAGGCTCTCCATGTATCCGATGAAGAGTCCCAGCCTGCCCATGAAAGTCTGGGCGAAGATGGCTCCGAAGCCTATGTACATGAGGTACTCGCCTACTCTGGACGTCCAGAATAGTGGTCCGCTCAGCTCCATTGTGTAAAGGAAGAACGTCAGTATCGTGATGACGGAGACCGCGATGGTTACCCTGTATAGGAATTCCAGTGGCACGTTTGTCCAGAGCTTTACGATGGTCGCGTTTATCTGCCTGATGAAGGACGTGAAGATCTGAGTCCTCAGCGATAGCGCCAGCCCCGTCCCGACGGTGAAGGCCAGCGGCAGCCTCGAAACATAGCTGTACGTTGGATGTACCCTTAAGACCATCATCAACCCAAGTATTATCGAGAAGATTAGGATCCAGTCACCCGCCTGTATGCCGAGGACGGCCGTGTTCCAGATGTAGGTTAGACCGATGACGATGCTGACGCCTGTCCCGGCTCCCAGGTATGAGAACTCCGCCCATGACCTGAGGGGGTTAGGCCTCCCGTAGAGGGTCGTGTACATGGCGAAGGATATGAATATCCCCACCACCACTGCAGCAAAACTCATAAACTCGTTCATTTCATCTTCCTCCTACCTGACTCCCGTCCTGTCCCTGTGCTCTGAGCGCCTAGTCCATCCGTAGTGACCGATGTTTCCGATGATGATGAAGATTATCAGCGAGTAGTGCCCGAAGGTGAAGGCGTCCATCGACTTCAACCCTGGGCCTGGAGAATCGATTAGGAACTCCAGCTCAGCTCCTCCCCTCGTGCTGGCCAACAACGCTGTTATTAGGCCTGCGTCGAGGTTGGCTAGGTGCCCGGGAACCGAGACGCCGATAGAGTTCACCACCATGGGGACGCCGTACTGCAGCACCACGTGGTTTATGAGGTGAGTTGTGGCTAGTCCGGTAGTGTAGTCCGAGATCATGTCGAAGTCGGCTGCGGTCTGGATCTCGTCAAGGAAGGTGCCCGTGATGGACTGTCCCTTCCAGTCGACCCTTACGTTTGCGTGGAAGTCCTGTGCCAGGGCTGCGACTGCAGCTTCGTTGGGGAACACGTATCCGATGATGACATAGTCCTCTCCCTCGGTGTAGTCGTAGTCGTCGGTCCATTTCTTCAACTGCTTGAAGATTTCCGGTGGGAGGGCCACGCCCTCGAAGTGCCCGAAGGCAATGCAGAGCTTGACGCCTTTCTCGATGAAAATCTGGTGTGTGGCTAGTACCCCTGGTTTAAGCTCCATGTAGCCGCTGAACTCCATGTTCCATGTACTGAAGACGATGTCGCCCTCCTGGAGGGTATCGAGCTCCGCCTTGTAGTTCCTAGTCATGGCGCTGATCCCGATGGGCATCCCAATCGGACGGATCAGTGAGTATAGGACGATGACGAATAGAGCGAGGTATACCCATCTCTTGTCGTACGTCGCCATCAGCTTGTAGATTCCGCCTTCGTCAGACATCCTATTCATCACCCTCCCCGAAGCCCAAGAACGCGACCTCCTTCCCCGTCAGCATGCGCACACCGAGAACGATGGCGCCGATGCTAACGCTGATGGAGAACATCCTTGAGACGGACATTCCAAAGGTGTCAGTTAGATAGGTCGCCGCTCCCTCGATCCCGGGGAAGAAGGCGCCCGTCAACGGGGCTTGGTACATTAGGACGACGAATCCGGCTATTAGCAGCAGTGCGGAGTGGGGGCTCCGAGCCCTGAAGGCCCTAGCCCCTGCCGAGGACATGTAGAACGCAAGGATCCCGTAGATGACTGAGCTCAGTGGAGTCACGACAGCCAATAGAAGCCATTCGTACGCCCCCTCATGCTGACCGAAGATGAACCCGCTTAGGGTCATTACCGCCATCATTGCGAGGAGGTAGATATGGTAGACCCATCCCTTCCGCCTCTCGTTGATAAATCGGCCGCTCCTCCTGAACTGGGAGTAGACGGCGATCACGATGGTGAAGGCGTTCGTTACGGCTGCGATGGTCATCAGCTTACCCGAGAGCCAGTCTAGGGGCCCCCAGGGTATGAAGTACGGCACGAAGACAAGGAGGAACGAGACAATCAGAACGGTTATCTGCGCACTCCGACTCTTAAAGAATGAAGACATTTCATTTCACCTCAAGTCGATAACAGCCGGTTGATGATGTCGCTGCCCAAGTTGA
>JAUWDP010000259.1 GCA_030608725.1 Candidatus Bathyarchaeota archaeon | reverse complement strand
CGAACATCGCCCTCGCGAAGTCGATAAGCCCATAGACGAAGATGGCGTAGTACGTGGAGTTCATGTACCACCTGTTGACGAGGAAGGTGTTGATGGGCCTGAGTATAGGGTTGCCAGACACGAACTTCCAGGAGTCCACTTTCCTTGAAAGGTAGAAGATCCAACCTAGGACCCCACCGATCAGGAGCATGGCAGCGGAAGTACCCCAGGCCGTCAGTGTAGTTGAGAATTCGAGATGGTGGGGGTGCAGGGGTATCTCCATGTGGTGGAGCATCGTGTGCATTTGTTTCTCAATGAATATCTCTGGGGAGAAGTAAGGCACGAAGAACCCTATCAGGCCAAGGAATCCGACGACGCAGACGAGTGTGACCAAGATCGCGATGGGCACCCACATGGTCTTAGGAGCCTCATGGGGGTTGTGACCGTGGTGCACCATTTCCTTGATGTGGGGGCTCTCCTGAGCGAGGAATGTGATGTTGATGTACCTTATACTGTAGAAGAGGGTCATCGCAGCACTGATGGCCCCCACAGCCAGCAAGGTCATCGAAAGGGGCGTGTTAGCAACCAGACACGCTAGAAATACCGAGTCTTTGCTCCAGAAACCGCTCAGGGGCGGGATCCCCGCCAGGGAAGCTGTGGCTATTGTCATGAGGATGAATGTGATGGGCATGTACTTCTTCATGCCGCCCATGTTGAATGTGTAGATGGTGTGGATGGCGTGGATGACGGAGCCAGCGCCTAGGAATAGAGCCGCTTTGAAGAGGGCGTGACTGGCCAGATGGAATACGCCCGCAGTGAGGCCGGCTACGTAGGCGCCCTCGCTCAAGCCTGAGACCCCAAGTCCCAACATCATGTAGCCTATCTGGCTAACGGTGGAGTAGGCTAAGATTTTCTTGAGTTCTACAGAGACGAGTGCTTGAGATGCGGCCATGAAGCACGTGAACGCACCGACGCACGCTATGGTAATAAAGTAGACCTGGGCCTCAGGGATGCGCATCACCCAAGTACCAAGATAGAAGATTGGGGACATCCTCGCAACAAGATAAACCCCTGCCTTTACCATCGTTGCAGCATGGATGAGTGCTGAGACAGATGTAGGTCCTGCCATTGCCTCTGGTAACCACTCATGGAGAGGAAACTGGGCAGATTTACCTATAGGACCACCTAGAAAGAAGATCGCAGTTATCGCTAATAATCCTGGTACTGCTGCGATTTGAGGTAGCCATTCACCTGCTGTCTCGATGAGCTCCACATAATTTAAAGTCCCAGCGAAATTGAAGATGATGAAAATTGCTCCCAGGAGTAAGACGTCGCCTACACCTGTAATCACGAACGCCTTCATCCCGCAGTGAGATGGCGGGAACATCTTCTGAGGAGGAGGCCCACCTAGCCATCGATCCTTTGCGTCTCTATAATAATAACCAATAAGACCGTAGCTGCAGACGCCGACGCCCTCCCATCCAACCATCGTCTGGATGAGGTTGTCAGAGAGGACGAGGAGAAGCATGCTCCCAATGAAATACAGGAAGAAGAACCAGAACCTCGTTAAATGTTTGTCACCGTGCATGTATGCGGTGGAGTAGACTACGATGAGGAACGAGATGAAGGCAACTACGTTGCAGATGATTATGCTCAACGGGTCGACGAGGACGCCGACCTTGAGGTTGTAGTCATTCGGAAAGGTGATCCACGTCGCTATCTGTATGTCCCCAGGATAATGGCCTGAGAAAAGCCAGGGAACCATCGATGCGGCCGATAAGACCGCCGTGAACGCCCAAGCGACGGCCGCGTAGTCCCTGATCTTGTGACCGAACCACCTCTCTATCAGGGGCATTGAAAGAGCGCCTATCATCGGGAGGATCCATGCGAGCCATGGACCTGGGTACTTTAAGATTATCTCGAGGGGGGTCAACAAGGCGACGGTATCCATCACATTAGACCTCCCATCATATCTTCTACCTTCTTTAACATCAGGTTAATAGAGTTTACGCAAATCATGAGGTAAGCACCGCCCCGATGTAGGTTGAGAGCCCTTCAACGAGGGATTGCGAGGCTGACGTTGCGAAGCTGATTAGCGGGGCAGGCCAGATGCCAAGGATCACTATTATCGCGGCCATTACCATAGTTACTGTTACCATGAGGATCGGGGCCTCGTTGGCCTTTAAGCCCTCTTTTGGCGAGCCCAGGAGGACCTGCATAATTCGGATGTAATATGCCATACTCAGGGCGCTGTTGAGGACACCCATTATCCCAAGCCACCCCAGGCCTGAGCCGAAGGCTGCACTGAATAGGTGGTACTTGCTGATGAAGCCGTTCGTGCCAGGGACACCTCCAAGCCCCAGCAGGGCGATGAACAGGCTGATGGACGTTACAGGCATCATCTTTCCGATGCCCCTCAGGCTATTAATGTCCCGAGTGCCGGTCTCGTGGACTATGGAGCCCGAGGCTAGGAAGGCCATCCCCTTCATCATCGAGTGGTTGAATATGTGGAGGAAGAGCGCCATGAAGCCGTAAGTTGTCCCAGCCGCCAGTCCCACGAGCATGTACCCGATCTGAGCGATGCTGGAGTAGGCCAGCAACCGCTTGATGTCGCTCTGGAGAAGAGCCATAACGTTGGCCAAGGTCATTGTAAGAACCGCAAGAAACGCTATTGGCAGTTTGAGTATCCCAGGATCGAAAAAGAGGAACAGGACTCGCGCCAATGCATAGAGGCCTGTCTCGATGACTATGCCTGACAGCAGAGCACTGATAGGGCTAGGGGCTTCAGGGTGGGCGTCCGGTAGCCATGTGTGGAGTGGCACGATCGCCGATTTTACACCGAAGCCGACAACAAGTGTGCTGAATAGGGCTATGATCCAAGGTGAAGCTGCTGCACCTCTAAGG
>JAUWDP010000285.1 GCA_030608725.1 Candidatus Bathyarchaeota archaeon | reverse complement strand
CATCCTGTCAAAGTGGTACGTGAGACGTAGCCGTCGTAGGTTCTGGAAGAGCGAGGCCGACGAGGACAAGAGAGCCGCATATTCGACACTTTACACCTGCCTCAAAACACTGAACCTCCTCTTGGCCCCCCTTCTGCCATTCTTCACTGAGATCGTCTATCAAAGGCTGGTGCGAAAGGTGGAGCCTGACGCACCTGAAAGTGTCCACTTCAACTCCTGGCCTGAAGTGAACAGAGAATTAATCGACGAGGAGCTCATGGATAAGATGGACCTAGCCATCAGGGTGAGTAGTCTGGGGCGGGCTGCCCGGAATAAGAGTGGAATAAGGCTTAGGCAGCCACTCCAGGAGGTCGTTATAGCGATTGATGGTGGGGATATCAGTCGGCTTGAGGGGCTCCAGGATCTGGTGCAGGAGGAGCTCAACGTTAAATCGTTGAGGTACACAGAAAATCCCCAGGAACTGAAAAAGTATACTATCAAGCCAGTCCGCAGTCTCCTCGGTCGCAAGCACGGAAGTAACCTACCCAAGGTCTTAGAGGCGATTGCTAGTCTGGAAGAGAGTCTCGTCTCGAAGCTGGTCAACGACGAATCTATTGACGTGCTTGTTGATGGATCGCCTGTTGAGGTACAGCCGGAGGATGTTGAGGCAGAGCTAGTGCCCTTGGATGGCTACTCTTTAGCAGAGGAACCAGGTCTCCTAGTGGGAGTGAGTACCACTATCACTGAGGATCTGAAGAACGAGGGCCTCGCAAGGGACATAGTTAGACGGATTCAGGCGCTGAGGAAGGAGGCCGACTTCGAGATCGACGATGAGATAGAGACCTACTACACCGGAGATACGGTTCTGGAGAAGGTATTCTCGCAGGAGAACGACTACATCGCAGCTGAGACGCTATCCAAGAGCGTGACGAAGGGGAACCCCCCCGACGGAGCCCACGTTGAAGAGTATACTATCGAAGGTCTAAACCTGAAACTAGGGCTGAAGAGGTTAACCTAAGCCCATCTATTTCCCTTTTAAAATCGTTTGTTAATGTAGCTTTCTTACTCTAATGAACGAGGTTCAGCAGACCTGCTTCTTTAGCGATGGCCCTTGCCTCAGCTATCTCTTCACGTGTGAGCATTCTCCTCAACTCGTTCCTCTCTCGGGCTCTCCACTCCGGGCGGTACTGGAACATCAGATTGACCCGTGTCCACGGCCCCAGGCTCTCCGATATCCATTCAAGTATGGGCCGTGTGCAGCAGTCGTTGTGCCCGGGGAGGACGAGGACTCTTATCAGTAGTTCGCCGTGTTCCTGCGCCGTGAGGTGATTCCTCGTGCAGACATCCCAGTATCCGGGGGCGTCGGAGATCGCCTCTGCGCACTCGTTATTCCCGTATTTAAAATCCAAGAGGTAGAGATCGATGAACCCCGCAAGCAGCTTTGCTGCCTCATCGCTGTAGTAGCTGTTACTGTTCCAGATCGTTGCGACGTTAGTGTCCACATCACTGAGTGTACGGAGCCAGAGCCAGAGGTTGGGCGTGGGGTCTCCGCCGACCATGTTGACGTTCCTGCATCCTTTCCCGTGGAGGTCCTCCACTATGCCCGCCATGCTCTTCGTGTTGACATTGTACCCCTGCTCACGCCATTGGCTGATCTCCCAGTTCTGGCAGTGGATGCATCGTATGGTGCAGCCACATGTGAAGACGGTTCCAGACGGGATCAGCTCTGGCTCCTCCCCCATGTGGGGGAAGTAGCTTGAGAGGGCGAACGTGTCGCCGCATCTGCAGTATCCCTTCTCCCCTGCGAGTCTGTCTACGCCGCAATGCCTCTCACAGAAATGGCAGTCAGACATTATTCTCCTCCCAAGTTCAATCTTGAGGTCCAGGAGAGAGCTCTCCAGTTTCTCCGCGACCTGCCCTGGGTCCTCAGCATCATGGAGTCTCTCGATCTCACGGTACCGTTCCATACCCTCTTCATGCCTCACCCATAGTTCTCCTGTCGATGCGTTCCGGTCATATTCGAGGGGCAGGCTACTAGATATGAGTCTTTTCGAGAGTCGTTTTCCGCGGACCACGTCCACATACCTGGGCATGCTTCGGAGTACCTTGGGGTCATTGAGTATCGCCGATGCACCTGGTCTTGTCAGCCTCCACATGTCCGTAAGTATCCTGTGCGGGATAGGATACAAGGATTACGCAATGAAGGATAGCCGTTTATACCTCCTTGCTTCTCACCTTCATGGGTATCCTGCTTGGATATGGAGTCGAGGTTCGCAGAGCCATTCGGAGATAAAGCCCTCAGGTGTATCATTTGCCCCAGAATGTGCGTGATTAAACCAGGGGAGAGAGGCTTCTGCCACACGAAAGAGAACAGAGATGGTCGTATAATCAGCCTGACATACGGGGAGCTGTCCGCCCTCGCAGTGGATCCCATCGAGAAGAAGCCTCTGGCCCACTTCTATCCAGGGAGCCTCTCCCTCTCTGTGAGCAGCATAGGCTGCAGCTTCACGTGTCCGTGGTGTCAGAACTGGCACCTATCAACGGCGAAGCCTGGAGAGTTGACCAC
>JAUWDP010000216.1 GCA_030608725.1 Candidatus Bathyarchaeota archaeon | reverse complement strand
CGATGTCGTCTATGAACCCCATGTCCAGCATCCTATCGGCCTCGTCGAGGACGACGCTCTTGATGGCATCCAGCCTCAGGGTGCCCCTCCTCATGTGGTCGATGAGCCGGCCCGGGGTCCCCACGACGATGTGGACCCCCCTCCTCAGCTCGTCTATCTGCCTCTCGATGGAGACACCTCCGTAAATGGTGAGCACCCTCAGGGGCGTGTGGTTGCCGTAGCTGGAGATGTCCATGGCGATCTGGACCGCCAGCTCCCTGGTAGGGGCCAGAACGAGCCCCTGCACACGCTTCTCCTCCCAGTCAAGCCTCTCGATCATCGGGACGCCGAAGGCAGCAGTCTTCCCGGTGCCCGTCTTAGCCTGCCCTATGATGTTCCTGCCTTCCAGCATCGGGGGGATGGCCTGCTCTTGGATGGGGAACATCTCCTCGAATCCCCTGTCAGCTAAGCCTCTTTTGACCTCGTCGCTTATCGATAGTTCGTTGAAGTTCATCTTTGATCATTCACGTGTATGCCCCGTCCGTGCTGGGGTTCGGAAGACATGTAGGATACGTTCTAATAAAGGGTTATGAAAAAACGGAAAGAAAAAATTAGAGGATATTAACCCTTCTTGGGGAGATCGAACTTTTTAGCCGTCTCCTCTATGGTCTCCTCCAGCAGCTTCAACCCCTCGTCCATCTGCTCCTTGGTGATGATCAGGTACGGCATCATACGGATGATACCCGTCCCCGGGCTGGAGCCGAAGATGAGACCCTTCTCCTTGGCCTTGTCGGTGAGGTAGACCATGGGGTTCTTCTCGGGGTCCTTCGCCTCCTCAGGCGTGAGCCCCTCGGGCTGGATCTTCTCCTTCGTCTCCGGGTTCGAGACGAGTTCTATCCCCATGAACAGTCCCAGCCCCCGGACATCGCCGATGACGTGCTGCCTCTCCTGCATCCCCCTGAGCTCGTCCATCATGTACGCCCCCATCTTCGCGGCCCTGTCCGCCAGCTTCTCCTTGTAGTAGACGTTGATAACGGCGAGGCTCGTGGCGCAGGCCAGCGCGTGGCCGCTGTAGGTGTAGCTGTGGGGGAAGCTCTTCTCATCGAAGTGGTCGGCTATCTTCTTGTTCACTATGGTCGCCCCCAATGGCACGTACCCCGCGGTGATGCCCTTCGCGAAGGTCGCGATGTCGGGGACCATGTTCCAGTGCTCGCAGGCGAACATCTTCCCGGTCCTGGCGAACCCCGTCATCACCTCGTCGAAGATCAATACCACCCCGGTCTCATCGCAGATCTTGCGTACCTTCTGCCAGTAGCCATCCGGGGGCACCACCTGCCCCGCCCAGCTGCAGATGGGCTCCGCCATGAAGGCGGCCACGGTGCTGGGGCCCTCTTTCTCGATGGTGTACTTGACGAAGTCGGCGCAGAGGAGCTCGCACTCCGGGTAGGTCTTCTTGAAGGGGCACCTGTAGCAGTAGGGGCTGGGGACGTGCTTGAACTCCTCCATGATGCTGAGCCCCTTGTGCTGCCTGTTCCTGCTGCTCCCGCCGACGCTCACCATCGCGTAGGTGGAGCCGTGGTAGGCATCCCAGTAGCTCACGATCTTGGAGGCCCCCCTGTAGAGCTGGGCCAGCTTTATGGCCACCTCGTTTGCCTCGGTCCCGCTGTTCCCGAAGAAGGTCTTGCAGAGGTCACCGGGGGTGATCTGGGCGAGCCTCCTCGCCAGCTGGATCTGGGGAACGTTGAAGTAGCTGGGCGAGGCGTACGCCATCTCATCCATCTGCTTCTTCGCGGCCTCGATGACCTCACGGTTGTTGAGACCGATGTGGACATTGTAGAGCTGAGAGATGAGGTCCAGGTACCTCTTACCGGACGCGTCCCAGAAGTAGACTCCCTCTCCTCCGGTGAGGATCAGGGGCTTGTACCCCGGTCTGGGCTCCCACCTCCGGATGATGTACGACTTGGCATCCGAGTAGAGCCTGTTGACCTCGTCCTCGGTGTAATACTTGCGGCTCATTAAAATCCCTCAGATTACTCAGTCTGAACTTTACTTAATGCTTCCGAACAGAGTTAACCGCAATGATCCGGAGATGCGATGATAGTCTCACAAGATCTCGATGCCGCATTCCCTAGCCTGAGCCACTGCTTCGTCGTCCCACTCCCCGAAGACCCCCAATGCATGCTCCAGGTAGCCCAACTCGTGGGGGTCCAAACCCACTAGAGCCGCCATGACCGCGTCCAGCTCCAGTGGCTGCTTCGAGGCTGAAGCGAAACCGGGATCCTCATGTACATTCACCTTCCGCAACGACTCGGCGACGGAGGCCGAGAAAACTGCCTCAACGACCCCCTTGACGTCGAAGAGGCTCTCGTAGATCTTGTAGATGTCGGCGATGCTCTGGTTTATCCTGCTGTTCTTCTTCCCGTGGTACCTGAGGCGCCCGGGTCCCGGGATCATGCCGAAGAAGTTCTTCACGGTGAGCGAGGCCCTGAAGGGTGGCAGCCACATCTTCAGCTTCGCGAGGCTCAGGAAGTCCGCGCCCCTCATCTCGAGGAGCCTCTCGGGGACGAAGGCGTACATCTCCTCCATGGCGACGGGCTCGTACTTCGCCTCCACGAGTCCCTTGATCTCCTCCGGGTCCGCGGTCCTATGCCTCCAGTTCTCCTCGGTGACGTTCATGAACTCGACCCCGTGCCTCTCCAGGACCTCATCCACACCCGAGTACCTGAGGAACCACTCGTCGCTCCTCCTGAGGTCGCCCCGCTTCTTCGAGCCCAGTCCCTCGTTCCTGAGGGCCTCCTCGCACCTGGCCCAGCCGTAGCTCTCCACGACGAGGGCGTCCCCGCCGACGGCATCGAGGACCCAGTCCAGGACCTCGGCCTCGGTGAAGCAGTTGGATGTGCCCCAGTTGGGCTTCACGATGACGGGGGGCTTCAGATCCAGTGTTCCCAGGAGCTCATGGAAGCCCTCCCTGTCTACGTCTGTGTTCAGATACACGGAGCCTAGCCGCATGGATTCTACTGAACCCAGCGCGGTCTTCAATCTATGGGTTGAGAAAGCAGGGGTCAGCGTCTGTCCAAGCAGGATCCACGGAAAACGCGGCTCAAATGTGGGGTTACTGACAGAACAACACATTATAGTCGCGGTTACGACTGACATCGAGAAAATGTCAAAAGTCGCCGTCGTTAAGGGCGAGAGGGGCCACGACCCAGTTTTCAGGGCCTTAGACCTGATTGACTATCGGAGAGCATTGGAGGGCCATGACCGGGTCCTCGTCAAGGTGAACTTCATCACCAAGAAGACATGGGACACGGGGGCCACGACGG
>JAUWDP010000123.1 GCA_030608725.1 Candidatus Bathyarchaeota archaeon | reverse complement strand
GGACTCTGGAACCGGATCTATTCATCTGGAACGGCGGAGTCCACGGAGACCCAGCATGTGGATCAGCCTTCGAGATCAAAGGGAGAAGAATTTCAATAGATGAGTACTGCCGCGCAGAAGGACATGACAGCATTTACGTTGCAGGAGATTCAGCATGCGCAACAAATAGTGAAGGACACCCATTGCCCCCTACTGCCCATATAGCCATGGTTCATGGAGAGCTGGTGGCACGTAACATAGCCTCCTCACTGCGAGGTGCGCCTTTGCGTCCATACGTCTACAAGCACATTGGTGAGATCGTTACTCTGGGGAGAACATATGCTATCGGCGACTTGTACGGCTTAAAGTTCAAAGGCGCCCTAGCAAAGTTCATGAAGAAAATAGTTCACTGGTGGTATCTTTACTCAATCGGGGGCTTTGGCCTTCTGCTAGGAAGCTAGACATTGAGCATTAGTCCACATCGGAGTAGACTATATCAGAGCCCTCCGTATCAGGAAGGACCGTAACAGAGCCCCTTATCCATCTACTTAGTGATATCAGAGGCTGGAACCCTCGACGTTTAGCCGCCATGAGTAGCAGGAATAGGATGCACCCAGGCAGCGTGAGGAGGGCGAACATGTTGAATGCCTGGTAGTACTGTGGGGTCTCCTGCAATAGGAGCCACGTGATGGGGACCGTGCTTCCCCTGGTGTTCCACCACAGGCTGGGCGTCAGCCCGGTCATCTTCCAGACCAGATCACACCCCAAGGGGATCATGGTCAGCACGAAGTGGTAGAGCCAGAACATGAGCCCCATGTCGTCGTCCTCGAAAGCCAGTGGGGTGACAACGCATCCTAGGTACCACACGGCTAACGCCAGCAGCTCCAGCTCAAGATGCTTGTCGGGCCAGTTCAGGAGAACAACGAATATCGAAGGGCTAGACAAGAAGGGTAAAAGCGTCCACCAGCGGAAGGAACCACCGATCTTCTCCGCCCTCTTAATTGGCATGATGTAATCAGCGAAGAAGATCAGCACCATGAGTAGGGCAACAAGCCCGAATCCCCTGGTGGTCTTGATGAAGAGGGGAAAATACCCCATGATGGGGAACCTGCCCACCACCTTTCCTATCACCTTATGCTCGCTCACCGGTTGACTGTCCTCAACCGCATTGTGATCACCCTTCGTCGCGAAGAACCACTCGCCGTTCATCTCAGCCTTTCTGACAGCTCTGTGAACGATGTACTCATCAGAAGAATATGACCTTGAGAAGACGAGGATATCTCCATCGGGAGGTGGTCCAGCCTCGACCTCGTCGAAATCTTGGATCTGCCCCACCAGGATGAAATCTCCGACACCCAGCGTAGGAATCATGCTCTGAGATACGACCACCATTACGGGGTACTCCGTCTTCAGGGTGGATTTCAGGACGAATATCCCGCCGAAGGCCACGACGGCTAGAAAGATGAAAAAGAGGAAATACTTGGCATACTCTCTTAGAGTCTCACCCAACTCAGGATCCCATCTTAGCTTTCCGGTTCTTCGACGGATGGCTCTTCCATTAGGACTTCAGGGGGCTCAAGGTTCGGGTCGATCCAGATTGTTAGACGCTGACAGCTGATCGGGGAGGTCTCCCCGCCAGTGAAGCATTTCTCGATGTCTTCGCAGATCATGCAGGGGCAGTCTTGGATCGAGTCTATTGTTACCGCTCTTGTCTGGGAGAACAGTTTATAGGTCCAGCGTCCCTCGTGGAGGACCTTTCTCCTCTCGACCGCACCCTTCTCCTCAAATTTGATGGCTAACCTTGACCCCTCTCGACTCGTGACCCCTAGACTCTTCCACATATCGCTCTGGAGGATCCCCTCCTCCCCCGCCTCGAGGATGACGGAGAGGGCCTCCCTCTCAAGCTTGTTGTTCTTAGGCACTTTTCAACCTCTGAGACCCGCTAATCGTAGTAGATGAGCTCGTCTTCCTCAAGGATGCCATGGAGCAGATGTACAGCCTCCTTTACCATATCCTCGTGCTTTGCTCCGGTACAGACGAGCTTCCCGCTTGCGAACAGGAGCATGACAACCTTGGGCACCGCCATCCTGTAGATGAGACCTGGGAACTGCTCCGGCTCGTACATCACGTTGTCCATGATGTCCGCAGCGGTCTCAAGATCTATCTTGCCGTAAAGGTTCGCCGAAGCAACGATGTTCTGGATGACTATCTTCGGCTTCCCCAAGATGATTATTCCGTTGTTCTTCAGCTCCCTCACTACCTTGTTCACGGCGCTTCGTGCCATTTTCTCCGACTTGGCCCCGGTGCAGACCATCTTGCCGGAACCGAAGATCAGCGTTGCCGTCTTGGGACGCTTTAGCCTGAAGACGAGGCCCGGGAACTGCTTAGGCCTGTATTCAACGTTCCTGAAGACTTTCATGATGGCCAGGAGGTCGATCTTCTGGTCGAGGGACGCAGAGGCGACAACGTTCTCGATGCTGATATCAATCTGTTTCACAATTTCATCCATTTTATTCACGCTCAACTTGCATGAAGGCCTAGACACAATATCGCTATAGACTGTCCACCTTGTCCAAGAGATCGCTCGGAAGCAGATCCTGATTTACTATCTCCACGAGAGGGAACGAGTTCACGTTGGGCTCATGCAGGAGCTTCTCGCTTGAACTAATCTCTCCCGTGTAGGTGTTGTATGTGATGAAGTTTCCGTCCACCAGCGTCTCCTCCTTCACGAAGTAAAGGAAAATCTCGCTCAATGTACCGCCAATGATGAAATACAGATGAGACACTCCGTTTGGAAGGTGCTGAATCACATTCATCGAGGGTGACGAGGCGACTAGCATAACTAGATCCCGCATGGATTTTAGTTGGACGAATTTCATAGCCTTCAGTATATAAAGGCCCAAACGGTTATTTATATACTTTAAATATTCAGCAACCAGTTGAGAGACGAAAATGTCACATACAACATAAAGAGCATGTTACAAACATTTTAAATCTCAACACCTTCCCCTAATCACAGTAAACATGCATCTAAAAGAGACATTAATTAATAGAAAATACATTATCACGTTATCTCTGTTCATAATAATATACACCCTAACATTCTCATATTTCACCTACCTGAAGCACCACAACCTCTCAAGTTACGGCTGGGACCTAGGGGTATTCAACCAGTTATTCTACTCCTCGACATACGGGGAAAAGCTACTCTACTACACGCCGGACCTCTACATGAACCCACAGGGCAACTACTTCGCCATACACTTCAGCCCAATCCTGTTTACCCTCTTCCCACCGTACATGTTCCGCCCGGACGCTGTGACCCTCTTAATCGCTAAATGCGTCGTCCTAGCTTTAGCCGCACTTCCCCTATTCTACTTGACGAGGGAGATAACAGGAGGCGAGAGGATCGCCTTGGCTGCGCGCGCGCATATTCAATTGGGAAGCGCGACGTCGACACTAAAAGGCTCGCAATGAGGATGCTAGTAGCCTCAGCGTTCACTATCTTAGTCGTCAACCCCATCAGCCCCATCTCTGCACGCCTCAACTCCTTCGGCTACTTCCTCTGGTACCCCAAGCCGAACAACAACCCAGTGGACGTCGCGAGGGTCCATGATGTTCTCGAACTCGTCCCAAGGGACGCTCCCATACTGACCCAGAACCACCTCTTTCCACACGCTTCGTGCAGCGTCGACGCGCACCTTATCCCAGTGAAGAGCTACAACTCCGAACAGACTGAGATCATTGAGCTGTACGTTGACTCCCTGATAGGGAGGAGCGACGTCGTCTTGTTAGACCTAACGTCTGTTGACAGCTGGACGCGCTACACGCTCGAGAGGCTAAAAGCCAGCCCGGACTTCGCTGTCAACGCCATATCACATGAAACCATCATGTACAGCCAGATAGCCCCTGAAGAATAACGTCAAGGCACGACTTGCCAGTGAATATCAGAGGAGGCCCAGAGCGTGGCTCACGGCATACCCTGCCAGGACCTGGAGGGGATCGATCACGGGGATCGTCAGGTCACCGTCCTTCAGCACAAGGGAGACCTCCGTGCAGCCGCACAGAATAGCCTTGACGTCCTTGATAACGAGCTCATCTGCTACACGTAGGATGATCTCTCGCCCCTCCTGTAGGTCTCCTGCCTTGATGTGATCGTAGATCGCTTTCATGGCCTCGCTCTGCAGTCTTATTGAGGGTAATACGATGTCCACGCCCTTGTCACTGAACCGACGTTCATAGATCCCGCTCTTCACCGTCCCGTCTGTAGCGATAAGCCCAGCACTCCCAGCTTCACGTAACCTATCTACAAACGCCTCGGCGGTCAGCTCTATCATGTCGAGCACCGGTATACCCAGCTTTGCTCTCAGATCATCGATGAAGTAGTGGGCGGTGTTGCAGGGCATGATGAGGAAATCTGCCCCCGCCTGCTCCAACGCCGCCCCAGCCTTGACCATCTCACCCAACGGGCTCGGGCCTTCTCCGATGATAGCCGCGGTCCTGTCGGGTACCTTTGTATTGCTGTATATGATCGTTCGTGGGTGATCGCGATCCTTCTTGGCCGGAGTTGCCCTTATGATGCGGTAGTAAAGATCAGCTGTCGCCTCCGGACCCATTCCACCTAGTATACCTATGATCTTCTCGTCCATTGGGAACCCTTACAATTCTAGTTATGTTGGATGTATTTGATATCTGATTCCATG
>JAUWDP010000164.1 GCA_030608725.1 Candidatus Bathyarchaeota archaeon | reverse complement strand
CTGTCGCGGATGCCACGATAGTCGTGCAGTCATGATGAAGGCCCGCTCTACTGTCCTCTATCCTTTCCTGAGCTCCACGTGACTCACTTTGACTGTTCATCACCGGGTGAAGGATCCTCCATCATGTATCTCCTGTAGTCGATGCCCGGGATGTGGAGACGCTTCTCAGGTAAAAGGCCGTTGGGCTTATAGATCAGGAACGCTAGGAGTATCACCGAGAGCGCCATCTCCTCGAATGTAATGAAGAGCCCAGCCTTCCCGGAAGAAGCGATCACGCCTCCATAGAACAGGTTGAACGTCGAGATGGTCTTCAGGATACCCACGCACACGATCACGCCGACCAGGGAGCCGGCGTTGTTCCCGATGCCCCCGATCGTTATCATGAGCCAAGGCCAGATGGTGTACGAGACCTGATCGAACATCCTGTACTCCACGAACCGGTAGTACAATGCAATCAGGACCCCGGTGACCGCCATCATCCCCGAGCTGAACGCCATCACCCCCCTCCTGATCCTCCCCACGTCCTTACCCATGCTCATCACCGTCCACTCGTTCTCCCTGACCGACCTGGCCAGCCTGCCGAAGGGGGAGTTCTGGATGGCCCTCACCACGAAGTAGCAGAGCAGGCCCACGAACATTGTCGTGACGGCCACGATGAGGAAGTCCTCCCCTGGGTACCAGGATAGAAAGTTTGGGATGAATGCCCCGTGTGAGCCCCCGGCTATCCAGCTCTCGTTGGCCGCTATGACATCCCCGGCTTGGGCCACAACGTAGAGGAGGACCATGAGCGTGGAGGCCCTCATCTTCCCGCTAATCGAGGCGAGAACCCAGCCCAGGAGGTTGCCGAAGACCAGGGCTAGGGCCAGGGAGAGCAGGAAGAGGGAGAATCCCAGCAGGGGGCTTGTCTCCAGGAAGGCCGATATCATCGAGACGTTGTAGGGGTTATCGTAGACCCAGTTGAACCTGAAGGCCACCCCCGCCATCCCCAGAAGCCACATGCAGATCCTGGTCACAATGGAGGTGATGACATAGGCCCCGCAGGCCACCGAGACGTTGTTGCTCATGTTGGGGATGCCCGCGTTCCCGTACTGGAAGTTAAGGGTCGTGGCGACTATGACGTAGTGGCCGAAGTAGATGGCGAAGTTTATCACCACTATCTGCCATATCGTGAGCAAGGGCGCCACCTGAATAAACGAGGAACGGCCTGATCACGATATGAAACTTACGATGGGCGGAGTCACCTGTCGATTATGTACCTCTCGGACCCCGGGGTCGTTGACTCGGAGATCTTCATCATGATCATCTTCTCGCCTATACGGTTCCCGACGATGATGGGCTCCAAGTTCTCCATCAGCTCCTCAGCCTGGCCCAGCTTGCGCAGGCTGTCGGTGTAGACGCTGAAGAGGACATCTCCCTCCTTCACCTCGTCCCCCAGCTTCACACCCAGCTCTATACCCGCGCATTTAGTGTTGGGGGTGCCCACGGCCCGGGCTATCTGGGCTATTGACCTGTTCTTGAACCACAGGACCCGCCCGTCCCTCGCCGCCCGCACGTCGAGCCTCTCATCGCCGACGACGAGGTCCTCGGGCTTGACATCCGGGTCTCCGCCCTGGGCGCCTATAATCTCCCTCATCTTCGCCTCCGCCTTGCCGGAGGTAAGCATCTCCATAGCCCTAGCCTGACCGTTCTCCTCGCCCACCATCTCCAGGAGTATGCCGGCTATGCTAGTGGCCTTGTCCACGACGTCCGGCGGCCCAGAGCCCCCAGGGTCTTGAGGGCCTCCCTCGCCTCTAGGCTGGGGCCTATGCAATAACCTATGGGCTGCTCCCCCTCTGTGACAGCGCAACGTATCTTCACTCCCAGGCGGTTCCCGAGCTCGATGAAGTTGATTGCCAGCTGCTGGGCCTCCTCCATTGTCTTTATCTTGGCCTCCCGCCCCGTTGGGATGTCCACGACGACGTGGGTGGAGCCCATGGCCTTCTTCTTGCTCATGATGGAGGGGAGGAGGAGGGGGTCGATGGAGAGGGGGTACTCCACCTGGATGAAGAGGTCGTCGGCTGGCGCCAGGTCCAGGGCCCCGCCCCAGACGATGCAGGCGCCGATGTCGTTGACGACATCGATGATCTCCTCCAGCCTCAGGTTCACCGGGCAGATGGCCTCCATCCGGTCCGCCGTTCCAGCTGGGGAGGTGATGGCCCTAGAGGAGCTCTTGGGGATCGTGTACCCGGCGGCAGCGATTATTGGGACCACGATCATGGTGGTCTTGTCGCCGGGCACCCCTCCTATGCTGTGCTTGTCGCAGATGGGGGTCCTGCCGAAGTCGATGGTCTTCCCCCATTTTATCATGGACCTCGAGAGGGCCTCGATCTCCTCCATGCTGGTGCCGTGGATCTGGAGCGCCGTGACGAAGGACGAGAGCTCTATGCTGCTCAGGTGCCTCTGGACGACGTCCTCGACTATGGCGTCGATGTGCTTGGGCATCAGCTTCTCCCCCATTATCTTCGACCTGATGTGAAGGAGGGACTCGGGCCTCTCGGCGGGCTCCACGTCGATGGGGTCACCCTCACCCACGCCCAGGTACTCGCCGATCTCCTTGTACATCCCGAGCACCCCCCGGGGGAACACCTCGGAGGTGTTGAGGATGGCGACTACGGCGGTACCGTTGGAGTTCAGCATCAACCTGTCGTTGGAGATGACCCCCAGGGTCCTAGCGTCGTCTACGCACATCACGACGATATACTTCCCACCGGCCTCCAAGTCGAGGAGCCTTACACTGTAATGCATATCGATACCCCACACTACGCCTATACTGATATCTACACGGAAAATTAAATTACTAACGGATCCAGAATCTATCATACAGGGGTTTCATGCATGAGATATGTCGATTTCATCAACCAAGACTACCGGCCCAAGGCCTCTGACCTCGTCTGCGGCTTCCACGTGGAACCTAAAGGTATCTCCATGGACGAGGCCATGGGCGGCGTCGCCGCAGAGAGCTCCATAGGAACATGGACGGAGCTAACCACCGTCAAGCCCTACCTCGAAAGGCTCCACGCCACGGTCTACGATATCGCAGGGAACGACTGCAGGATAGCGTATCCCATCGAGTTGTTCGAGCCGGGGAACATGGCCAACATCCTGAGCAGTGTGGCTGGCAACGTCTTCGGCCTCGAGGCCCTGGGGAACCTGAGGCTAAACGACATCGAGTTCCCCGAGGAACTCGTGCGGAGCTTCGAGGGGCCCCGATACGGGATCGACGGGATCAGGAAGCTCCTAAGGCTGGAGGGGAGGCCCCTCGTCGGGACCATCATCAAGCCTAAGCTGGGGCTCAGGACCGAGGACCACGCCAAGGTGGCCTACGACGCCTGGTCCGGGGGCTGCGACATAATCAAGGACGACGAGAACCTGAGCAGCCAAGCCTTCAACCCCTTCGAGGATAGGCTGGTCAGCACCCTGGAGATGAGGGACCGGGCCGAGGAGGAGACAGGGGAGAGGAAGGTCTACATGGTGAACGTCACGGCGGAGACCGAGGAGATGCTCAGGCGGGCCGAGATGGTCCAGGACCAGGACGGCCGCTACATGATGGTGGACATCCTCACCGTCGGTTGGTCAGCCCTCCAGACCCTGAGGGACAGGGGGCTCGAGCTGGTAATCCACGCCCACAGGGCGGGCCACGCCGCATTCACCCGCTCAGCTGACCACGGCATCAACATGAGGGTGATAGCCAAGGTCGCCCGTATCCTCGGAGTGGACCAGCTCCACGTGGGGACGGCGGTGGGGAAGATGGCGGAGACCAGGGACGAGGTCCATGAAAACATCAAGGCCCTGAAGGAGCCCATGCACGGCCTGAGGAAAGTCCTCCCCGTCGCGTCGGGCGGACTCCACCCGGGCCACGTCCCGGATCTCATCGAGATCTTCGGCACGGACTTCGTAATCCAGGCGGGAGGCGGCATCCATGGTCACCCAGACGGATCTGTGGCGGGCGCAAAAGCCTTGAGGCAGGCCGTGGA
>JAUWDP010000354.1 GCA_030608725.1 Candidatus Bathyarchaeota archaeon | reverse complement strand
GAAGTCCATGGCCCTCGAACCATCTGTGACAGTCCAGGGTTAGCTATGAGATAGCGTCCGTTTTGCTCTAGCGATCTTATACTACCTGAATACGAACTCTTGCCTACCACGTCAAAAATAACATCATAGGTCTCACCACTTTTGGTGAAATCTTCTTGAGTATAATCAATGACCTGGTCTGCACCAATCGAGTGCAGCATGTCCAATTTCTCAGTGCTGTCCACGCCAGTCACTTCCGCCCCAAAGTACTTGGCAAGCTGGATCGCAAAAGTACCTATACTTCCACCCGCACCATTTATCAAAATCTTTTGTCCGCTTTGGATATTTCCTTTTCTAAGAAAATGCAATGCTTCAAGTCCCCCAACAGGAACGGCGGCGGCTTCCTTATAGGTCATATTGACCGGTTTTATTGCCAGCCGGGGCCTTCGACCAGGCGGAGAGGCCAGACGTCCTCGGCTGCAAGCCACCCTACCAGCCCCTCGCATCACGGGGCGACGTCCTCGTCTTCGAGACCCCGCCTCTGGAGAAGCCTGTGGAGGCAACTGGCCCCATAACCGCCAGCCTTCACGTGTCCTCCTCGGCCCCGGACACGGACTTCACGCTCAAGTTGATCGAGAGCCACCCCCCGAACCCAGACTACCCAAACGGATACGCCATGAACCTGTCAGACACCATCTTCAGGGCACGATTCCACAGCTCCTGGGAGGAGCCGGAGCTCCTGGAACCCGGCAGGATATACAGGCTCGACATGGTCTCCTACCCCACGGGCAACCTGTTCGAGGTCGGGCACAGGATACGGATCGATGTCTCCAGCAGCAACTACCCCAGATTCGACATCAACCCAAACTCTGGAGAGCCCCTGGGCCTCGGACGAAATTTCGTCAAAGCACGCCAGAAGGTCTACCACGACGCCCTCCACCCCTCCCACATCAACCTTCCCCTCATCCCCCGGGGCTGACACGGACATTCAGACCAGGTTCAATACGGCGCGCGGCGGAGCTCTCTGGCTTCCCAGAGTGTGGATGGCAGACGCAGCTCTCAAGGTTCGCATTCACGCTATTGCAGTATAAACTCATGTCCGGGTCAACTCTTCTGCAGGGGAATCAGGCAGAGGAACCTCAGCTCCCCATCGCCGGTGTTCCTGAACTGGTGCAGCTCGTCCGGGGGCACGAAGACCGCGTCACCAGCCTCTAACGCCTCCACGTCATCACCGCCTCGAATGGTGCCTGATCCCTCCAGAATGTAGGCCTCGTGCTCCCAGGGGTGCGCGTGCAGGGGGGTGGAGCCTCCCGCCTCCACTGTGAACTGTCTCATGGCGAAGTTTGGGGCCCCGGTCTCCTCGGTGATGAGCCACCTCACCTTCACCCCCTCGGCGGGGGCTGGGACCTCTTCCTCATCGACTTCAGTGTAAGGGAAGCGCTTCATGCTTCCATCTCCCACCACGATCTCTCTTAAGCTTAATGGTGGAGCCTATCTGGCCACGTCGACGAAGCCGCCGTCCTTCTTCCAGACTTACGGATGATCTTCATGGGAGGGGCTCCCTGGGAGCGGGTTTAAAGGGTCGCCCACGTCTCGAGAGTATGGAGAACGCTGAAAAAGTACAAATCCATTCGTAGGATATCCTCTAACAACGCGGGCGTGATGAGCATTCATAAATGCTCAAAGTGGAGCCTTGATCAAGCCGCCGGTATCGTCTTAAAGTTCTCTTCAATTATCGACGCTGAAATCTCAAAGGTTTTAATTTTGTGTCTTCCGCCTTCAACGTCGGTAAAATCTAGTTCATACGGGCCTGTTTTGGAAACGCTTTCGATTTTTTCATAAGGCAGTTCAAAAGTCAGTTCATATTTCTTACGAAGCAAACCTTCGCCGTGCACGAACAATACTTTCTT
>JAUWDP010000001.1 GCA_030608725.1 Candidatus Bathyarchaeota archaeon | reverse complement strand
AGGATCAGCGGGCCGGGCGCTGCGGCAAGTGCCGCCCAGTCCCCATCACCGCGCACATCGGCAACGGTGTGCGCCGACCCCAGGGGCAGCCCGGCGTACGTCGGAACCGCTGTCGTGTCGGGCAGACCCGGCACGATCTCGAAATTCAGGTGGCTTTTGGACAGCGCGTTCACCTCGGTGATCACCGCGTCAACCGACATCGGATCGCCGGCGACTAGTCGCACGACGTCAACACCGGAGCGAGCCTCGCCCACCAACGTCTTGGCGACCTCTGTCTTCACCGATGGCGACTACGGCCTGAGGATTCTTGAGAACATCAGGCTCAGAGGGCCTCGAGGCTGGGAGGTAACCAACGTTCCTCTCCCCGAGTCTCTTCCCTCCATCGTGGAGGAGCCCGATCTCCTGGTTGACGGCCTTGTACCTGATGGAGCCTGGGACCTCATCCTCTTCATAGGTGAGCGCCCCTCCGCCTTCTCTCTTCTCCCCTCGATAGCCGCACGTTCCTCCGCTAAGGCAGTCATCGCTCCCGTGGACGACTACTCCTGGCTGCCCCTGGGCCTTGAACGGCAGGTGAGGTCGGAACTGGACGAACTGGGCGTGGCCTCCGTCTTCCCAAGGACCTTCTGCAACCTCTCCCCCATTGGCGTCGCACCGATCGACGAGTTCGCCGAGGTCTTCGGCCTTCCCCTTCTGAAGTTGGAGGTCGAGGCGGGACGGGTGAAGAGCGTAGAGGTCCTGAGGGGCGCGCCATGCGGGTCGACGTGGTTCATGGCCGAGAAACTTGTGGGCGTCGACGTGGGCGAGGCTGGGGCGAAGGCAGGGACCTTTGTCCAGATCTATCCCTGTCTGGCGTCACGACATGTGGAACGCCTCCTGGGGGACGCACCCATCCACGTGGCGGGGCACATAGCCGAGAGGGCCGTGGAGAAGGCCCTGAAAGAGGAAGCCTGAACACGTCTTAGTCAGCTGTCGTCCGCTATGATAGGCATCTCTGACACCTGTCTCGATGCGAGCTCCATGTGGACGAAACGGCTCATGGGGGTCGTCGTCGAGGAGGCCGGGTAGACCTCGGGGAGCACCTTCACCCAGATGGGGAACCTGAACTTCAGCGCCGTCCCCTTGACTATCGCCTCCCCCTGGGGCAGGTCCCCGATGAGCCTCGAGAACTCATCCCCCACGATCTCCGCCAGCCTCTGCCTATCCAGATCCTCCAGGCTGTGGCAGATGATGTTGTTGGCGCACTGGGTCACCACGGTCTTATCCACGGTCGCCAGTCGCTGGGTGACGATCCAGAGGCCGATCCCGTTCCTGCCGCCGTTGGTGGCGATCTCCTTCACCACACCGAGGAGCCTCCCCCTGGTATCCTTATCCCCGATATCAAATACTCCCCGCTGGGGGGCGTAATACATCGCCTCCTCCAGGAGGATGACGCATCCGAACTTGCGGTTCTCCAGGGCCTCCCCGAAGATGCGTCTGAGGACCTGGGCGACGACGAGGTGCTTCTGGGCCCATGTGTCCCTGCCCTTGGAGATGTCCATGATTACGACGTGGCGGGAGGAGAGGAGCTCCACCGGGTCTAGGGGCTGGAGGGTGCCATCGGGTATCAACTTGGAACCCCCCACGGCGATGAGCACCTGCTGCCGGTAGCTCTCGAACTCGTCCTCCTTCTTCTTGAACCCCAGGGAGCCTGCGCTGACATAGCCGACGGCCCTCCTCAGGCTCTCCTTGGTTACCTGAGCCGTCTGGGCGTAGAGGATCTTCAGTGCCTTAACCAGTATCTTGGCGTTCCACCAGGTCTTCTGCCAGCCGAACTCCGCGACATAGTCCTCCCACGGGATGTCCGATGGCTGGAAGAAGCGCTCCCAGGGGACCTTGAGCACCCTCTCCGCTCCGAGGCGATCCACGAGGCTCGTGTACTCCCCGTCCTTGTCAACCACGAAGAACCTCACCGGTGGGTTAAGCATCGCTGCCCTCGCCACCATGGAGACCGCCGTGGTGGTCTTCCCTGTCCCCACCGCCCCGCAGATGAGGGCGCTCTGCCTGATGAGGGGGTAGACCCCGAGCTCCACGTCTAGGTCGGTGCTCGGGTCGGTGCCCAGGAGGAGCTTCCATTCGCCGTTGGGCTTCGTGAACTTTGCGATGACGTCCCTCTCGGCGTGGTGGACAGGGGTGTTGGGCGCCAGGGGGTGCCTGAGGGGCCTGAGGCTGCCGTCCTCGTCTATCCATCCCCACTGGTAGGCCTTAGCGTGGAGTGTGGTGTCCTCGGCGTCTCCGATGATGTGGCCCTCCCTGAGGAGGGTCTCATCGTACTCCCTCGCCCTCTTGTGGGGGTAGACCTCGGTGACCTGGTAGACCACAGGGGAGCCGTTCTTGGGGTGCTCCACGTGGACGAGCTCCCCCATGGCGATCTCCTCCCCCCTAAGGAGGACGATGGTCAACTCGTCGAGCCTGTATTCACCATTCTCGCTGTACGTGTAGCCGAACGTCAAGCCCCGAGCCATCCTCCTTCTCCCCAGTATGGCGCCAAGTGGGAGATCTCCCCAGAAGAGCGGCTCACCCTCCCGACGATCTCCCCGTAGATCCCACTGATGAAGCGCTTGGAAACCTTGACCTCCTCGTCAGCCTTCACGATAGGCAGGGGTATCCCCTCCCAGAAGCTGGATCCGTAGCAGTAGTCGGCTATCTCCCCCAGCTCCCCGAGGCAGAAGGCGGGGGTGTCGATCCTGATGGGGGGTATCGACCACTCTTTGGAGGTCCTGGCGTAGAACGAGTAGATCGGCGACTCCAGGGCGTCCATGAAGGGCGAAGCCCTCACGGCCTTCCGTATCGCTGAGCGAGGCGAGAATATGTCGGTCCTCTCCCCGACCTTCAGTGTCTGGAGCATCAGGAAGGAGTCCGGCAGGTCGGTCTGGTTCTGGAGCCCCAGGTCGTAGACCAGGTACCGGGCGGAGGGGCGCTTCACTATCCCGGCGATGGCTACGCTCTCCTCCCTGCACCTGTCTAGGAGCCCGTTGACGGCGGATATGAGCCTCCTCCTGTCCTCCTCCCGCCCCGCCATGCTCCACCAGTTGCTGAAGGCCAATGGGCCGTCGACGAGGAGCAGCTCGACATCGGGGTTCCCATTGACGAAGTGCAGCGCCGTCTCGAAGAGCTTCGCCTCCCGCCTCACGTTCACTACGCCGTTCATCTCAGAGATGTCGGAGTAGGGGAAGGTCATGGACTCTGGCTGGAGGAAGTGCCTTGAGCCCGCTGGCAGGGTGTAGACGAGGGCGCTGATGACAGCGTACCTCCTAGAGGCGAGGGGAAGGATCTGGCTCCCGGCGTCTGCCCCTGCCACGAAACTGTATGGTTCGCGCTTGCCCATCGTATAGAGAGTGAGATCATTTCTTAGTTTTTCGGCTAATTCAGCGATGACGGGCGAACTCCGCTCAACGTCGGCGCTGACACGCTCGAGGAGAAGGTCCCTGATGGCGAGACAGAGGTTGTAGAGGGGTTTGCCGACCTCGACGCCTTCATCCTCCACCTTTTCGCGTAGTATCTGCACCCTTCCCCGCCCCCAGAAAAAACGTTTACATACAACACTTTTTTTCTTAGGTATTTAAACCCTATGATTATTTCGAGCTTAATTTCTGAAAAACCCGGTTTAGTATATAAAGATAGAAATTATTACGCTCAATTTCCTACTCCATGAAATGCATTACCCAAAAGCAAAGTTAATAAGAAGATCGAAAAAATGTAGGTTGACCCGCATTGACCGATGAATACACCCTCCGGGAGAAGATTTTTCGGACCTTTTTGAAGCAGCCGAGCCTTGGCCCAAGCGAGATGGCCGAGCACCTAGGGGCCAAGTACAACTCCGTGAAGGCTGCCTACGCGAAGCTCTCAGATGAGGGCCTCCTGATGCGTAGGGGGCGCGGCAGCTATTCGCCGAACGTCCCGGGTATCCTCCTCCATCTCATGGACAGGGTCGAGGCCCTGGAGAAAGGGTCGAAATAGGAGTGGATCTAAATGTCTAGTCTGCTTGATAAGGCCCTCAAGGACCTGAGGCCGGGGACCAGCCAGTTCAAAGTGCTGGTCTACCTCGCCTTCAAGGGTCCAGCCTCCCCGAACCAGATCAGTGAGGAGACGGGGATCTCCCCGGGAACCGTCCGTCCAGCCCTCAGGGCCCTCCTAGTTAAGAAGTACCTGAACCAGAGGCGGGACGGCTCGTACCAGTCGAAGATCGCCTTCACCGACTTTGTGTCCGACATCTACCTGAACTATATACGGAAGCAGTGAGCGGGGGCCGGTGACCATGAGCGGATCCGAGGAGCTTGACGGGCTGAGGCGGGCTGAGAGCCAGCGAGAGGTCCTGCTCCTCCTCGTGGAGAGGGGGGAGGCGATGTCCTCCAGAGACGTGGCGGAGGCCCTGGGCCTCACCGTGAACGCCGTGAACATAGCCCTTTTCAACCTCTTCAACAAGGGGCTCGTGGACAGGGTCTCCAGGGGGATCTACAGGTACAAGATGGGGCCCATCCTCGTGAAGCTCCTAGAGCAGTACCTTGAGAGGTAGAAACATGCCCGTGGACCACGAGAAGCTCGATGCCCTGAAGCTGCGGACAGCGGCATTCAAGGTCCTCTGCTTCCTCGCATTCAAGGACGGCGCCCTGAAGCCCTCGGAGATCGCCAAAGGCACCGGGGAGAAGCCCTCGACGGTCCGGGCGCGACTCACGGAGCTGAAGGCCTCGGGCCTCGTGGAGTCAAGACCAGGGGGATGGGTCTCCGCTGTAAGACCCTACGATATACTCATGAAGATGTATCGAGAATTAAGGACGTAGAAGAGTTGATTGAAGCATGACAGAAGAGCAAATCTCTGAACTTAGAGGCAAGATGGACGAGATAGCGAAGCTATCCAAAGCACCCAGCCAGATGCAGGTCTTCTACCATCTCCTGGGGACGGGGCGCTCCCTGTCCGTCAAGGAGATCTCCACGGAACTCTCCCTCACCCCCAAGGCCACCGAGAGGGCGGTCGCCAAGCTCGTTGGCAAGGACCTCATCCAGAGAGCGTCCTTCCGGCAGCGCTCCTACACCTGCGACAGCAAGCAGATTCTCCTAGGATTACTGGTCAACCAGACGGATCTCAAGGATCGGCTGGACAGAAAGGGGCTCTAGCTACTTCTTCTTGAGGGGAGGGATGACCTCCTCCTCGATCCACTTGACCCCCTTCGACGAGAGCTTGTAGTAGGGCGCCCTGTCCACGGGCTTGAAGATGTGCCCCCTCCCCCTCATCTCGTGGAGCCGGGCCGGGACGGTCACCTTCTTCCCGCTAGCGGTCAGCCTCCGGGTGATCTCCCGGGAGCTCGCCTGGTGGTCCTTCACGCAGTAGAGGATCAGGCCGATGGAGGCGTAGTGGCTGAGCTTCTTCTTGGTCACGATGATGGGGCCGTCCCTGCCCACCTCGACGACCCCTTTCAGGTCGTCCTTCGTCTGGGTGGCGAGGAGCTCCGAGACCCTCTCGTTTACCTCGCCGATGAACTTCTGGTCGAGCCTCTCAAGGGCATCCAGGACCTCCTCGGGAGTCTCCCCGCTCACCTCTATCTCCCCGAACGGGGTGTTGATGGAGAGGGTGATTCGGGGCATCACTCGGCCTCCGGCTCGTTGACGACGTAGAGGTAGCCCCTCTTCTTGTCCTTCCACCGCCTAAGCTGACCCTTCTTCACGAGCCAGACCAGGACCCCCGAGAGGGTGGTCTTGGGGAAGAAGACGGCGTTCGCCTCCATCGCCTCCCTGAGCTGCCCGATTGGCCTGGGGGTCTTCCCCCAATCCGTGGAGAGGAGGCTAACGATGGCCTCGCTGCACTGGTTGGTCCGGGGGATCTTGGGGTACTTGAGGGACTCGTCCTCCTCCGCTTTCGCGGGCTCCACGAGCCTGGCCTCGGGTCTCGGGCCGCCGTTGAAGGCGAGGGTCACCTTGTCCACGATTTCCTTGAGGTCGTCGAGTGTCGAGAGGACCTCCTCCTTCTCCCCGCCGAGCTCAACCTCCATCTCCCCGATCTTGACCTTGAGACGAAAAGGAGTCTGCTCCATGAGATCACAAACTGAACTATAACCCGTAATAATTATGATGGTTATTATATAATACTCTATTCCCGGGTCAGGGCACCGATGGCCTCACGCAGGAGGGCCTGGACGTCCCTCGCCTCTGCCCGGCCCCTCACCTCGCCCATCATCATCCCCATCAGGGGCCCAATCGCCCTGTCACCCATCCTCTCAACCATCTCACGGTTCTCGGAGACCTTCGCCTCCACCATGCTCCTAAGCTCATCACCGCTGAGCATACCCAGACCAAGGGCCTCCAAGGCATCCGCAGGGGAACCGTCGCGGTTCTCTGCGAGCCACGTGAAGATCTGGGGCAGGGACTCCTTGGTCGTCTTACCCGCCTTCAGGAACCCGAAGGTGTCCCGAATCAAGGCATCGCTGATGTTGTCGATCTCCACGCCGTCCCTCTGGAGCCCCCTGAAGTCCTCGGTGAGAGTGACCGCCAACTGCACGGGGTCCGCCAGTCCCTCACCCATCATCTCCTCGAAGAGCTGTGTGTAGTCGGAGTTGATGACCTGCCTGGCGAGCTTCTCGTTTATCCCGTAGTCGGTCGTGAATCGTTCAAGCTTCGCCTCGGGCATCTCGGGGAGGTTCGCCCTCAACTTGGCGATACGCTCCGAGGAGACGACGATGGGGGGCATATCGGTCTCCGGGTACATCCTCGCCGCCCCGGGCCTTGGCCTCGTGAAGTGGGTGGTACCGTCTGGATTCGCGGCCCGTGTCTCGCTGGGAACCCCCTCCAGGGCCTCCCTCGCCCTCTTGACGACGGCGGAGAGGGCTCTCCTGCAGCTCTCCTCCTCGTCAGCGACAATGACCACCGCGTCCGAGTCGGAGGCACCAACCTTCTCCCTGAGGGCCCCGACCTCCTCGACGGTGATATCGTAGGCCGGCAGCTCGTCGGTGTGGAAGATCCCCCTGACGCCCCCGGCGAACTTTGCGTGATCCGCCATCTCAGTCCCCAGCCTCCTGTCGGGGCAGAGCTCGATCCCCACGCAGCCAGCGAACCCCTCCAGCTTCAAGGCTAGGACGCTGCCTCCCTTACCGAGGGCGTTCTTGACGATGCGGCTCTTCGTCTCACCGAATAGATCGGACACGTCCAGCGGCTCATCTATGAGATCTGTGGCCTTTATACCCCTTTCCTTCAGAATATCGACTATCTCGAGGAGCTTGACCTGCCTCTGCACCTCGTACTCCACGACCTTGGAGACCAGGTTGAGCTCCTGGACCCCCTTGATCTCGATGAGGGCCCCGCCCACAATGGAGATGTTCACGTCCTGCCTGATGGTGCCCAGGCCCCTCTTCACCTGACCAGTGGCCCTCAGGATGCGGCCGATAGCCAGGGCGACCTCCTCAGCCTCCTCAGGTGAGTAGATCACCGGGTCCGTCGTCACCTCGATGAGGGGTATCCCAAGCCTGTCGATACGGTAGCGGCTGACACCCCCCTCCTCCGCTATCTTCCGGGCGGCGTCCTCCTCCAGGCCCACCTGCTGGAGGCTGTAGGTCTTGTCGCCGACCTCCACCTTCCCGCCGAGGGAGGTGACGCAGGTCCTCTGGAACCCTGTTGTGTTCGATCCGTCCACCACTATCTTGCGCATCACGTGGACCTCGTCGACGGGGGTCCCACCCGTGAGAAGGGTGAACGTGAGGCAGATGTCCAGCGCCTCGGAGTTGAGGGGTCCGGGGGGCTCCTCGTCCATCTCCACGAGGCACGAGGTCTCCCGGTTCGCCTCATAGATGATGGTCTTCCCCTTGCGGAACTCAAACAATGCGGCTGGGTCTATCTCCCCCAGCTCGCTCTGGCTCGGCCTGAGGCGGCGGATGAAAATGTACTCGGGCTCATCCCTGAAGAGCAGGGGTGGACACTGGCAGAACAGCTTATGCTTAGTGGCAAGCTCTTGGTGGACCTCGAGGCCCACTTTCAGCCCTAGCTTTGCGTAGTCCATCAGCCGAACCTCCCCGTGTACAGGGTGCGGTCACTGTACTCGCCTGCTATGTTTCGCCTTATCAGCTCCATGGCTTCCTCGGTGTCATCGGAGTTGGCGAGGGCCCACCTCAGCTTGACGAAAGCCGTCTCGGCCAGCATGTCTCCCAGGGGCTCGACGCCGATCTCTTGGAGCTCCCGACCAGTCGAGTAGACGTCCATGTCTATACGTCCCCAGACGCACTGGGGGGCCATGCCCAGGACCACCCCCTCCTTCACGGCTCTCCTCAGGGCGTCGTAGAGGTCCGTGCTCGTGTGCCCGAGGCCCGTGCCCTCGAGGATGATGCCCTTGTAGCCGTCGTCGACGTACCAGTCGATGGTGCTGGGCTGGAATCCCGGGTGGAACTTGATGAGGGCGACCTTGCTCTCGAAGCTGTCCATGAGCTCCAGCTCCCCATCACCCCGCTTGCGGTAGCTCTCGGCGATCATCTCGACTTTACCGTCGACGTATCTGGCCAGGGGCTCGACGTTTACCGACTGGAACGCGTATCGGGTGCTCGTGTGGAGCTTCCTGACCTTGGTCCCCCAGTGGAAGACAATGCTCGTGTCAGAGGTGGTCTCGTGCATCCCCAGGGCGACCTCAGCGAAGGGGGCGTGGGCAGCCGTCGACACGACCCCCACCAGGTTCGTCGCCGCGTCCGAGCTAGGCCTGTCTGAGCTCCGCTGGGAGCCCACGAATATAACGGGTATCGGGAGGTTCCTCAGGGCGAAGCTGAGGGCGGCCGAAGAGTATCCCAGCGTGTCGGTCCCGTGGGTTATGACCACCCCCTGCGATCCCTCCTTCACCTTCTCGGCGATCCTACGGGCGATCCCCGTCCATTGCTCAGCGTCGATGTTCTCACTGAACGTGCTGTAGAGGATATTGGCGTCCACGGCTGCGATGTCTGATAGCTCGGGGACGATGCTTAGGAGGTCCCTAGATGAGATGGCTGCGTGCACCCCGCCGGTGATGTAGTCGACCCGGCTCGCAATGGTGCCCCCCGTGCTGATGATGCTTACCTTGGGGAGCCCCTCCTTCACCTCGGGGAGGGGGGGCGGCCTGAACTCGGGCTTCTCTGCCCGCCCGAGGCGCACGACCTTGGCCCCCTCGCTGAATGCTATCCCGACGTTATAGCCGGACTTTAATTTGAGGACTATGTGCCAGTCATCGGCAGTCTCGACCCTAGGCATCAGTGAGCCCTCGAAGCTCCCGTCACCCGACTCGATCTTGAGGAGGTCGCCTATACCGACACCGGCGGCCTCTAGGGCCTCCTTGAGTTTTCCCCTGTAGCCGTGCAGCTGCTCCTCGTCCATGGAGAATCAGAGAAACCTATTGCGGATGGGGCTTATATTTACGACTGGTACCCCTAGAGCATCCTGTAGTAGCTGGTCTTCTGGGGACGGCCCGCCTCATCGTCGAAGAGACTCATGAACTCCTCGAATACGGGCTTGATCCTCGGGTCCTTGTCTACGGCGGAGACCACGGTGTTGTGGTGCCCCAGGTCCCTGTACCTGTTGATCTCCATCCAGCGCCCGGAGTCCTTGGAGTCCCTGTAGATCTCCACGCCCAGGCATCCGTGCTCCAGGTAGATCTCGATTGCCTTCTTCTCGAGCATGACGAACTGCTCCGTCTTCTCCTTGTTCACCCGGTAGTGGTAGACCGCGACGTACATGGTTAGACCCTGAAGCTATTCACCGCTGCAAACGTTAAAAGCTTCACCCTCAGGGGCTCTTCGAGACGTAGACGCCGTCCCTGCGGTAGCCCAGGCTGGCGTAGTACTCCTTCGTCCCAAGGGCGCTCATGACCAGCAGCTTCTTTGCGTCGTAGTCCTCGCTGGCGATCCTCTCGGCCTCGGACATGAGGGCTCTCCCCCAGCCCCTGTGCTGCCACCCTTTGGCGCGGCTGCTGCCCACGGGGACCATCTCCCCATAGACGTGGAGCTCCCGCACGATGGCTGAGCCCGGTGATATCTCTGGCCTGAAGGCTCTCTCGGAGGGTATTCTCATCCTCAGGAAGCCGACGAGGATGTCCTTGGTGAGGTCCTCAGCAGAGATGAAGACCTCCGTTCCGCCCGACGCCTCATACCTTTGGTGGATGACCTCAATCTCCTCGGGCTCAACTCCGTCCCTGTGCCCGACCTCCCTGCACCTGATGCACCTGCATTTAGACCCTCGCTCAGCGAGGCGCTTCTGGGCTAGCTGCCTCAGGTGGCCCTTGTCGACGCCCGCCCCGATGATGTTCGAGGGTATGTCCCTCTGGACCCGCATAATCCGGACCCAGGGCGGGACGAGCTCCTTCATGTCAGCCACCAACTCTACAGCCTCCTCGGTCATGAGGGGCGTGTACCTGCCCTCCTTCCACCAGTCGTGGAGCTTCGTCCCCTCCATCACCAGGGTCGGGTAGATCTTCAGCATGTCGGGCCTGAAACGAGGGTCATCGAAGAGCGTCCCGAAGCCCTCGAGATCCCTCTCCCGGTTGGAGCCGGGGAGCCCCGGCATCATGTGGTAGCAGAACTTGAGGCCCGAGTCCTTGAGCAGCCTCGTCGCCTCCATGACGTCGCCGACGGTGTGCCCCCTTTCCACGAGTTCGTAGATGTCGTCGTAGACGTTCTGGACGCCCAGTTCGACTCTGGTGACCCCGAGGTTCAGGAGCCTGTCCACCTCCTCGACGTTGACGCAGTCGGGCCTCGTCTCGACGGTGATCCCCACGTTCCTGATTCCCTCATGCTCTGCCCTCGCCTTAGCCTCGTCCAGGGTCTCCGACTCCTCACCTGCGAGGGCGTCTAGGCAGCCCTTCACGAACCGGTCCTGATACTCGGGTGGGGCTGCGGGGAATGTGCCTCCCATGATGATGAGGTCCACCTTGTCGACCTCGTGCCCTATGGCCCTCAGCTGCTCGATGCGACTCGTCACCTGTCTGTATGGGTCGTAGTCGTTCTGGGCGCCCCTCATGGCTGCGGGCTCGTGCCCTGTGTAGCTCTGCGGGACACCGTCGTCAGGGCCGCCGGGACAGTAGGCGCATCGCCCATGGGGGCAGGCCCGGGGCTCGGTCATGACGGCAACGACGTTGACTCCGCTGGCCGCCCTGACCGCCTTTCGCCTGAGCAACGGGATGAGGGCCTCAGTCTCTTCAGGTTTTAGAACCGCGATGATCTCGGAGTTTCCGGGTATCCAGCCCAGTTGGTACTCCCTGCTCACCTCGACCTTCAGGCGATCCACGTCGCCCCTGGTGGGCGAGGGGTGCTCGAGAAGCTTCTCGACGATTGCTCTAAGGGCTGGTTCCAACTCAGGCATCACTTAGAATGATGGGGTTTAAAAATGTAGAACCATCGGTCAGCGGCGTCGTCTTCTCCGGAAGCCGTCCCGGGGCGCTGCGAGGTGCCTCTTGACGTAGTTGCTCCTATTCTTGCGTCGGGGCGCCAGGCTCTTCCTCTCCCTTCCCTCTACCTTTGGGGTCTGGGCTCGGACCTTGCCCGCCTTCGTCAATGAACCGTGTGTAGGCATTTAAGCACCGTCAACCCCTTCAGTCCCAGGGTCTATAAACCTTTCTCAGCCCCCGGGGGCGAAGGCCGCGTCGTGCCCCGGGACCACGAGGACGGGCTTAAGGGCCGCCACTCGCTTCAGGCTCGCGATGGAGATGTCTGGCGAGATGTTCTTGGTCACAACCGAGGGGGCCCTGAACTCCAGGTAGTCCTCCTTGACGATGGCCGCGTCCCCTATGCAGGCCACCAATCCCTCAGCCGTCTCCGCCGTCACGGAGATGCTCCCAGGGGTGTGGCCGGGGGTCTCCATTATCCTCACGTTCTCGCTGAGCCTCATGGGGCCGGAAACCTCCTTCACGTCCATGATGCCCATGAACGCGTCGGCGAACTCGGGCCAGTAAAGCTCCCTGCAGTAATCGTACTCCTTCTCATGGACGTAGAGGGGCTTCCCCCTGAACAAGTAGTTGCCCTCGATGTGGTCGTAGTGGCAGTGGGTGTTCACGACGATGTCTATGTCCCCGGGCTTGAGGCCGAACTCGGCCAGCCTCTTCTGGAACGCCCCGTACCTGCCCAGCTGGATGATCCCGGGGTCCACGATGATCTTCTTCCCCTCGTCGTGGATGAGGACCGTGTTCGTGGACCCCAGGTTGAATGTGAGGCCCCCGTAGACCTGTCCCACCTCGGGCTCGGGCATCGGAGTGAGGGGCCAGCGGACGCTGAGGACTGGATGCCCCTCGGTGACCCCCAGCTGCATGTAGAAGCACTCGAAGAGGATATCCACCTCTGCCTTTCCAGTTGCCATGGATGAAGAAGGGATGAATCCCTAGATAACAGCTGTGCCCTCAGTGGTCCACCCTTACGGCCCGCCCCGAGGGGTCCATCCGGCTCTTCCCGAACTCGTCCCGCACCTCTCTCAGCTGCTCCGAGCTGAAGACCGGGCCGTCCTTGCAGACTCTGTAGGGTCCCAGGCCGCAGCTTCCGCAGAGGCCGACGGCGCATTTTATGTACCTGTCGAGGCTCGCCTGAATCGGGATGCACTTCTCCTCGGCCACCCGGAACACGGCAGCCATCATGATCTCCGGCCCACACGTGTAGATCATGTCGAACTTCTTTTCCTTCATCAGCTCATCGGCGTACGTTGAAGCGTATCCTCGGTAGCCGTTGGAGCCGTCGTCCGTTGCGGTGAGGAGGTTCTCCCCCAACAGGCTCTCAAGTCCCTCCTTCAGGATGAGCTGATCTTTGTTTCGTGCCCCGAGGATGAACGTCGGCTTCAAGCCCTTGGCGACCATCTCCTTGGCCAGGGGCCTCAGTGAAGCTGATCCGGTGCCTCCTGCGACAAGGAGTGGGGAACTCCCCTGGACTGTGTAGCCGTTCCCGAAGGGACCTCTCAGGCCGATCTTGTCGCCCGCGTTCATCCCGCAGAGGGCCTCCGTGGACTCTCCGACGGGGCGTACGACGACCGACACCTCCCCATCCTCCCTTATGCTCGCCAGAGACATGGGAACCTCCTCCGCGTCCGGGTTCCAGATCATCACGTACTGGCCCGGGACGCCCTCCGAGCATCTCTCGTCTGCGAAGTGGAGGCCCCTCATGCCCCCTGCCTCTTCCTTCACCTTCGTGAGCCATACCGCCCTCATGGACTCAGCCTCCGTGCGCCAGCCCGACAATTTCCTTCACCTCCTTGAAACCGTTCTCATCCAGGTATTCCCTGATGCCCTCCGCTATCTCCCCGTAGATGTCGAATCCCCCATCCATCGCGGCTGTCCCGATCTCGACGGCCGTGGCCCCGGAGAGGAGGTACTCCACCGCGTCCCTCCAGTTGGAGATGCCCCCGCACCCGATGATGGGGATCTCCACCGCCTCGTAGATCTCCCAGACACACCTCAGGGCCACGGGCTTCAGAGCCGGCCCTGAGAGGCCCCCCGTGACGTTGGTGAGGATGGGTCTCCTCAGGTCGGCGTCAACCGCCAGCCCCTTGAGGGTGTTGACGGCGGTGATGGCGTTCGCCCCACCCCTCTCGGCGGCCCTTGCGATCTCGCAGATATCGGTGACGTTGGGTGAGAGCTTAACTATGACCGGTGACTTGGCGACCTCCTTGACCGCCTCGGTCACCTTCTCTGTATTCCCCGGGTCGGCCCCAAGCATTCCCAGCTCCTCGGCGACGTTGGGGCAGCTCACGTTAACCTCCAGCGCATCGACCCCCGCCTCGGAGAGGACCGAGGCCACCTCCCTGAACTCCTCGATGGATCCCCCGAAGAAGCTCGCAACGACGGGAATTCCATCACCCTGGAGCTCCCTGATCATCTCCACGAAGTACTCAGCCCCGGGGTTAGGCAGCCCCATCGCGTTGAGGGCGCCGCCCTCCACCGAGACCAGGGTGGGGTTGCTGTGCCCCATCCTCTGGACCCCTCCGAGGCTCTTGGTCACCACGGCTCCGGCTCCACCCTCGTAGACCCTCTTCAGGAGGGGCGCGGAGATGCCCAGGACCCCAGCGGCATTCATTGTAGGATTCCTGAGCTCCAGCCCAGCCATGCTCACTGCTAAGCTTAATTGGGACATCCCGTCTTTACTTGCGTATATCGTTGATAAACCTTAGGAGAGTGACGGGTTGAGCGAACCGGGAAGCGAAGGGAAAAAGGTGTACGTCGTCGAGACTATAATCGGGGTCCTAGGGGTCACCGGGGAGAGCGTCGTCGAACGCGTCCTCTATCCCAGGGACCCCAAGCAGATAGCGGCGGCAGTGGACCGGCAGCGAGACGGCGATGTGACGAAGGAAGCCGCCGAGCTGGTTGAGAAGCTGATGCAGAGGGGCTTCAAGGGGCTCGTGCTATCCAACGAGGCCCTGGCGAAGACGATCGCTGACAAGTACGGCCTGGACACTGAGACCTCCGGTCCTTCCGGACCCGGCGAATACGTCAGGGACAACCTTGAGGCCTTGGCTGTTGAGTACGGATGGATAGAGGATGCTGCTCAGCTTCTAGGTGTGAACCACGAGGTCTCCATGCAGAGGGCCCAGAGGGCCGTGAGGAGGGCCCAGTCTGCGCGGGGCGCCGCCATCCCCCAGATGGTTCAGCTCCTCAACGAGCTCGACAAGACCCTCAACGTCCTCTCCAGCAAGCTCCGGGAGTGGTACGGGCTCCACTTCCCAGAACTGGACCGCCAGGTGGACAGCCACGAGACCTACGCCCGCATCGTGGAATCAATGGGGGACAGATCCAGCTTGGAAGCCGACGCTCTAGCTACCCTGGGGTTCAAACCCGACAAGGCCAGTAGGATAGTCAACGCCGCCCAAGGCTCCATGGGGGCTCCCATGTCACACGACGACCTCGAGCAGCAGCAGGCCCTAGCCTCCCGTCTCCTATCCCTCTACGAGTACCGGGAGAAGCTGGAGGCCCACATCTCCTCGACCGCACAGGAGGTAGCCCCCAACCTCTCGGAAGTCGCAGGCCCCGTGCTGGCGGCGAAGCTCATCGAGAGGGGCGGAGGGCTGAGAAAGCTCGCCATGAAGCCCTCCGGAGCCATCCAGATCCTGGGCGCGGAGAAGGCCCTTTTCCGGGCTAAGAAGACGAGGGCGAGGCCCCCCAAGCACGGTCTCATCTTCCAGCACCCCTTCGTACACTCCAAGAAGAGGAAGCTGCGGGGGCGCTCGGCACGTGTTCTGGCGGCGAAACTCGCCTTGGCAGCTAGGGCGGATGCCTTCACGGGCAACTCCCTGGGATCTGAGCTGAAGAGACAGCTCGACGAGTACGAAAAAGGGGATAAACCTGATGCCGATTAGCTGAGTTACTTTTTCAGGGGCTTCTGTTCCGCTCCTGCTCCGTTCTCTGGGCTCGAACCTGCTTCTATGGCTTCGACAGCTTTATGGCAACAGTCGAGACGTTCCTCTTGTTGCCTTCCTCTCCCAAGATCTCCGTGCCGATGCTGATGTCATCCACTTTCATGTCCCTCATGAAGCTCCTCTTGGTGACCTCTACGACATCGACGGCGCTGCTTATGGCCCTACCACGGGCCATGACGTTGACGCTATCAGCTCTTGAGAAAGCGGTTATAACCGCTGTCACGTACGCCAGAATGGGCTTTGAGCCTATGTATACCCTCTCGTCAGTAGACATGGCAGTCTCCTTCCTGTAAAAAAATCGCTACACGTACTTAAAACATACTCACCGTTGTCGGATTCGCGTCTAGTAACATTGTTACTTAACTCTGATACAGGTAAGTATAAATCGGATGATCATGTACCACTAATACAGGTTCAAAAACCATATACTGTGAAAAGGTGAAAAGGTGATGTCCTCGCTCTCTGAAGCCTTCCAGAAGAAGCTCAACCGGAAAGACTGCCCGTACCTCCACGACTGCAGGGTCGCCATCACCAAGGACTTCTTCTCCAGGATATGCAACTCACCGTCATACGTGAACTGCCACCACTTCGCCAAGAAGGTGAACGAGCTCAGGACCCCAATGGCGTGGCTCCAAAAGCTCGCGGTCGACCAGGCGAAGATGATGGAGCAGCGCGTCGAGGCCTAGAACCCTCCACGGTAGATTTTTCTCCTCGTAGCCTGAATAGTGCTGAGGCCGAACATGGCACCGGAAGAGGTCTTCCCCGGGATATTCAGGTTGGAAGTGAACTCCAGGGCGGTCCTGGCCACGAGGAACATGACCCCGGGCAGGAAGGTCTACGGCGAGCAGCTGGTCGACGTGGAAGGCGTCGAGTACCGCATCTGGAACCCTTATCGCAGCAAGCTCGCCGCCTCCGTGCTGAAAGGCTTGGTCGAATCCCCCCTCTCCATCGGGAACAGGGTCCTCTACCTTGGCGTGGCCTCCGGGACCACATGCTCCCACATATCTGACGTGGTAGGCCCCAAGGGCTACATCTGGGGCGTGGATTTCGCCCCACGCTCCCTACGCGACCTCGTGTCCAACGTCGCCAGGTACAGGCAGAACATATCCCCCATACTGGGCGACGCCCGAGACCCCGCCTCCTATTCAGCGGAGGTGCAGAGGGTGGATGTCCTGTACGCAGACGTCGCTCAGCCCGCACAGGCGGAGATCGTTGTGAAGAACGCTGAGATGTACCTCAGACAGGGGGGAAGGCTGGCTATGGCGATCAAGTCCAGGAGCGTCAATGTCACGCGGAGCCCCAGGGAGGTCTACTCCAACCAGGTTGGGGTGCTGGAGAGTGGAGGCTTCACCATCGGGGAGATGCTTGAGCTTGAGCCCTACGAGAAGGACCACGCGATGGTGACCGCCACCTATCGAGCCTGAGCCGCCCTTAACCTCTTAATGGTGGCCCATGAGCACCGCATGAAGGGAGGGCAGTCATCGCGGTCCTCGAACCAGGACTCCAGGAACGAGACCGTCCTCCTGTCGCTGCTGTAACCAGAGCCGAAGTCGCCGTGCTCCTCCCTGAGCTCCGCCACGAACCTGTCCCGCCTTACCTTGGCTAGGATGGACGCCGCTGAGACGACCGGGTAGATGTCGTCGGCGTGGCTCTCTCCATGGACCTCGATCCAGGGAGGGATCACCCTCTTGATATCCCCCACGAACCTATCGATGACCGTGTCCGCTGGGTCCACTATCGCGCGGTGGGGGGCGAGGTCCCTGATGACCTTCGCCATGGCCATGGCCTCGAGGTAATTCAGCTTCCTGTAGACGACCCCCCTGTTCACCACCTTGTCTATGGTTCTAGGCTGCAGGTCGAAGAAGGCCCATCTGTCGGCGAGGTCCATGAT
>JAUWDP010000254.1 GCA_030608725.1 Candidatus Bathyarchaeota archaeon | reverse complement strand
GTAAACGGCCTGGAAGAGGCGTGCCGGAACGAGGGAGAAGGTGGTGTACATCTCTTTGGATGTCTCTACGCTCGTCAACGAGAGGTAGAGCTGGACCATGACCAAGATAGACAGAAGTAGATATGTGATGAAGGGGGCCTTCTCCTTCACCGCCTCCTCAGGTTCGTTCATTCCAGTAGGATATGACGAACACCAGTTTAAGGCTGACGAAGGAGAAACATGAGAACATACTCACCCATACCCCAATCGTCAGGAGTCTCGGTGAAAAAGCATGAAAAACGGGTATCAGATGCAACAACCTTTTTTTTAATGGGCTTTCCTTTAAGGTTGTATAAAGCTGGGCTATACGATGAAAAAAGGACGACATAAACCTAAATCTGAGATCATAGGACTTGGCACTTGGTACGACAAGACAGCCGCGGAGCTGATTGAGAGGGAGAAGAAGCTCGGTCGCAGCCTAGAGATGATCAGGACGGAGAGTGGACTGGGAGCCTCCGGGTTCCCCCACATAGGTAGCCTGGGGGACGCCCTCAGGAACTACGCCGTGGCACTGGGAGTTAGGAATCAGGGATACAACGCGGAGCTCATCGCCTTCTCCGACGACAAGGACGGCCTCAGGAAGGTCCCCGCTGGCCTCCCCGAGGAGATGGAAAAGTGGCTGGGGTACCCCGTGTCCTCGATACCAGACGACTTCGGGGACTGCCACACCAGCTTCGGCTCCCACATGACCTCGCTCCTCCTCGAGGCCCTCGACATAGTCGGTGCGGACTACCGCTTCATGTCCGGGAACAAGGTCTACCAAGATGGCGTCCTTAACGAGGAGATAATGACCCTCCTGAAGAACAGCAAAAGGGTCGGAGAGATCATCAAGGAGGAGTTAGGGCAGGAGAAGTACATGGAGACCCTCCCTTACTTCGTTGTCTGCGAGAGCTGCAGGCGGATCTACACGACCAACGCCTACGAATACATACCTGGGGAGCATAAGGTTCTCTACAGATGCGAGGGCATGGAGGTGAAGGGCCGCTGGCTCGAGGGATGCGGCCACGAGGGCGAGATGGACGTCCTAGCTGGCAACGGGAAGCTCAGCTGGAAGGTGGAGTTCTCCGCCAGGTGGAAGGCCCTGGACATCAGGTTCGAGGCCTACGGGAAGGACATCTCCGACTCGGTGAGGGTCAACGACAGGATCTGCAGGGAGATCCTGGGATGGGAGCCCCCGATGCACGTCCAGTACGAGATGTTCCTCGACAGGGGAGGGCGAAAGATCTCCAAGTCAGCGGGGAACGTCTTTACGCCCCAGGTCTGGTACAGGTACGGCTCTCCCCAGTCCCTGAACCTTCTGATATTCAAGAGGTTCGTGGGGACCAAGAGCGGCTCCGTGGAGGACATCCAGCCCCACGTGGACGAGCTTGACTACATCGAGGACGTCTTCTTCGGCAAGCAGAAGGTCAAGAACGAGATGGAGCGGGAGAAGCTCAAAGGCCTCTACCAGTACTGCTGGATAATGAAGCCCCCCGAGGAGCCCAGCGTCCACGTCCCATACAACCTGATGATCAACCTCGCCAAGGTTTCCCCTAAGGGGCTTGAAGCGGAGTTCATCAGGGATAAGCTCGACGCATACGGATACCTTCGCGAAGGAGACTCGGGTCTTGACAAGAGGATCGAGTACGCCATGAACTGGATAGAGGACTTTGGCGCAGCGGAGCCACAGAGGGTCGAGCTCACCAGTGAAGAGGCTTCGGTGATAAGGAAGATCGCATTGGCCCTCGGATCCGCCGAAGACGAGGAAGGATACCAGGGAGCCGTGTTCGACGTTGCCAAAGAGGAGGGGATGCGCCCGGGGAACCTATTCAGGATCCTCTACAAGATTCTGCTGGGAAGCCCCCAGGGACCGAGGTTCGGGCCATATGTGGACGCAATGGGAAAGGACAACGTGGTTCGAGAGCTCAAGAACGCTGCTTCAACCTCGTTAACCTAATCCCCATTTATCGAGTACACTCTGCAGCTTATCCATGTACAGCGCTTCATCATAGTTCCACTTCCCATCGACGAAGTGCTGATAGGGGATTGTCTCCCGCCATGTCTGGAACATGTCCTGGATGATATACTTGTAGTTATTTAGAAGACCTTGCTTGATTAGCTTCGATAGGGAACCTATGAACTTCCGGAACTCCCACTTAGGCAAGTAGAGGTGGGTCGTCAGAGTGTTCTCTCCGAGAACCTTCCCCAGATGGAAGGGAAACGGCTTGTCATGGAGCGAGAGGGCGAACTTTACCAGCTGCTCATACGTGTCGAACTCGAACTTGAAGAATAAGTACTCCGAGATTAGTGATGGGAACCTGTAGATCTCCACCTGATATCCCTCGATGAGGTTCCTCTTGGAGATATGTTCCCTGAAGTGATATTTTACGGTCTCCAGAGGTATTTCGAGCCTTTTCGAGATATCGGTAAAGGTCCTCCTCCCGTCGATTTCAAGCTCCTTGATTATGAGGAGGTCCTCACGGTCAACTCGGATGGGCCAGTCATCGGGCTCCTTCAGGGTCCAAGGTAGCTCTCCCTCAATGGTCTCAACCTCCTTCATCCACTCATCCCAGTTGAATGTCCAGACGTTCTCCTCGACGCTGAACCAGCGACTCTGGACATTGACCCCCTCGTGACAAGTCGTCCAGTAGAGCTCGAAAGACCTTGCCACACCCGTCTCCTTAAGCGTATTTAGGTAATCAATAAAGTTCTCCTCGCGACCCTTTGGCACAGTCCATATTCCTGCGCAGCCTTCATAGGGTCCATAGGCTCGGCAGAGGAACAGCCAATAGTTGTGAAGTTTCATGCTCTCAAGGAGGACATCCTCTAACCCAGGTTTAGCCTCCACGAATACAACGGCCTTCTTCAGCCCCATGTGGGTGTGATACGGATTTAAATGGAGAAATAAAA
>JAUWDP010000345.1 GCA_030608725.1 Candidatus Bathyarchaeota archaeon | reverse complement strand
CCATCAGAGGGCCCTGATAAGCTGATGGGACGCGTCTTCGAGACCACCCTCGCCCAGATCACGGGGGACTTCTCCCAGGAGTACCTGAAGCTCTACTTCCAAGTCACTGGGGTGGACGAGAGCACCGCCCAGACAGTCTTCAAGGGACACGAGTACCTCAGAGACTACCTCCGCAGCCTGGTCCGCAGGAGGAGCACAAAGGTCGACGGCTTCTATAGAGTCACAACCCTTGACGGATACAGGTTAAAGATAGTCGTCACCGCCCTCACAAACACCCGTATCAAGACCTCCCAAGAGAGGGCGATAAGGGACATTATGAGCGCGGTAGTGGAGGAGAAGGCGAAGACACTCGAATTCGGACAGATTGTCCACGAGATGGTCCTCGGGAAGCTCGCTTCCGACGTCTACAACGAGGCGAGGAAGGTGACCGCCCTGAGGCACGTGGGCGTCCGCAAGTCCGAGCTCTTAGCCATGCCCAACTAGAGCCACCCTAATTTTAAGGAAGAGCACCCTACATCTAGACGTGGATCAACCGTCTGAACAGCGAGCCAGAGTATCAAAAGAAGCAGCACGCCTCCTCTATATGGGGGCATCCGAGGAGTACAAGCACGCCAAGGAGCAGGCGGCGAGAGATCTTGGATTGACCTCGATGCCCAGCAACTACGAGGTCGCAATAGAGCTCGATCTGATAGTCGAGGAGCATGAGGGCGAGGAGAGAGAGCGCCTCCTGAAAACGATGAGGGAGGTCGCGATCTCGATAATGAAAGATCTAGTGGATTACAATTCTGTCCTGACCGGAAGCGTGTGGAGGGGCACCGTCAGGAGGGGAAGTGACATCGACATCAATGTATATTCATCGGAACCCAATGGTGTTGAATCCCTTTTAGTTAAAAAGGGATACAATTTAAGGGAATCAGAGGAAATGAAACTGGTTAAGGGGGGTCGGACGATAAGATCTAGGCATATAAGCATTCAACTAGCTGAGGGGCTTGTTGCCGAAGTGATTGTCAGACCTGTTGAGGATATGAGAGAGGAGGAGCGATGCGAGACCTATGGTGATCTGAAGCGGGGTCTAAAGCTCCCCGAGCTGGAAAAGCTTATCATGACTTACCCCTTCCGAAAGTTCGTCCCCAGAAGGCGGTATAAATGAAACTCTTTGGCTCATCGGGAATCAGGGGCCTCGTAAACGTTGAGGTTACACCCCTCCTCGCCCAGAAGGTCGGGGCCGCCCTCGCCTCCCAGTTCGAGGGAGGAGCCATCATCGTCGGGCGGGACACCAGACTCTCAGGGAGGATGTTGGAAGCCGCGCTGACCTCCGGCATAGCCTCCTGCGGTTTCGTAACGGGAACCCTTGGAATCGTCCCCACACCCGTTGTAGCCCTGCTCACCAGAGAGATGGGGGCTGAAGCAGGAGTTGCGATAACTGCATCTCACAATCCGCCAGAGTATAACGGCTTCAAGATCTTCGACACAACAGGCATGGCCTACACAGGGGAGCAGCAGGCTAATCTAGAGGAGACAATTGAGAAGGCGGAGTTCACAACCGCCTCCTGGAGCAGGGTCGGGAGAGTCGAAGAAATCGACGGCGCACGCTTCTACGTCGACACCCTAGCAAACGCCATCGACTTCACGCGGGAATGGAACGTCGTCTGCGACCTATTCAACGGCGCAACATGCACCGTAGCCCCCGAGGTATTCAATGAACTCGGATGCAGAGCCACCCTGTTAAACGCCCAACCCGACGGCAGCTTTCCAGCCGGCAGGGAGGGAGCGAGGGGTTTGATCGTCTTATGGGCACTGCGCGGAGGTTTGGCTTTCATGTGATGCCGCATCTGAATGTGTGGGGCGCCAGTTACGGCAACCCTGCCACGCAGAGTCTGCTCGCCCACCAGATACTGGATCCAGAAGGTAGGCCTGTGACCTGGAGCTTCGACTACGATCAGGACGAGATCGCCGAGGAGATCTTCGCCTACATCTCCC
>JAUWDP010000361.1 GCA_030608725.1 Candidatus Bathyarchaeota archaeon | reverse complement strand
AGAGCGCCTCGATGATACCTATCTTCGCGAGGCCGTTGATCATGACGAACATCCCGGCGAGGAACAGAATCGTCGACAAGTCGATCTCCCTCAGTATGACGGAGGGGTCCCGGGTCTGGGAGAGCACCATGAGGAATCCGCAGAATAGGGCGACGAAGGCGGGGGTCATGTTGAAACTCTCGTAGACCACGAACCCTACGATGGTTAGAATCATGATTACAGCAGCTATTATCATTCCAGCGTTTATGCGAGATACGTGCAGGCCGCTCACCTCGATGGCCCTCTCGATCCACTCGTCGAACTCCAAGTCCCTAAACTCTTCCTCGGGCTCTGGGGTGTAGTCAGCCTTGAACATGCGGATGAAGATGACGAGGGTCACCAAATAGAGGATGACACCTAGGGGCATGACGTTCACCAGGAAATCCATGAAGGAGAGCCCTGCTTCCAAGCCTATGATAATATTGGGAATGGAGCCCATCCACAGGACCATGCCCCCGATGTTGATCACGAATGATTGAAAGATGAGCAGTGTCTGAGGTTTGATCTTGAGGCTTCTCGCCATTGTGATGGTGATGCTGGCCATGATTAGCATCGCCCCGATGTTGCTCACAAATAGCGCGAGGATAACTGCAAATGTCAGCAGGATCACCGCGAAGGACATGGGGCTACTGGAGGCCCTCATGATCTGAACGGCGAGTAGCTGGAAGAGCCCTGATCTCTCAGCGCCCCTGACGAGTAGGAACATGCCGAAGACGACTAAAAGGATCTCCAAGTCGATGAAGTGGAGCAGGTCATCCGGGGTTATCGCCCCTATAAAGACAAAGATAAAAGCCCCAAGCATGGCTGCGTGGGTGCGGTGTATCGCCTCAATACCAATGAGGATAAAGATTATAACAAATACTAGACTCGCCAGTCCTTGGACTGCGTTCATATCTCAGCATTCTCAGGCGTCTCTTCTTGGTCGGGGCGCAGTGTACCCGTGAGCCTCTTGTATTCCGACATGAGCTGGTCCAAGGTGTACTTTCTCAGCTTAACCACCAAGCCGAACCTGTTGCTGAGGTCCTCCTCAAGCTTCCCAGTTCTGAGGTTGAGGTCAGCGATCAGGGTACTCAGATCCTCCATCTGCGCGCTTACCGCCTGTATCTGCTCCTTGATCTCGTTGCTCTCCTTCCGGTAACTGCTCCGCATACGTTTCTCAATATCGTCTAGCTGGGTCTGCAGCTCGTCCTTGGCGATTGTCCTGATCTCATCTTCAATGCTCATACCGTTTCATCAGTCCTATCTACTTTCAAAAATGTTTCTATACCTACTTTTCAATCTATTCATACACTATCCACCACGAAGTGAAAAACCCTTAAAATGATTGTGGGCCCCAAATCCGCTTTATGAGATATATCCGAGCTTCCTCAACCTGGCCTCGATCAGAGCCTTCTCCTCGTCGTCCAGGCCCTCAAGTTCATCCTTTTCGTCGGAGAGGCCTAATTTCTCCCTCTTCGGGAAAACGACGCCGTCCCTGAATATCTCATCTAGAAACCTGCCATCCATGTCGGCGCCGGGCGTGATACCGAACATCTGCAGTATCGTCGGCGCCACATCAACTATGGACGCTTTCTCGACGTGGAAGCCCTCCTTTATCAGCGGTCCATGTGCGATGAACACCCCGTCCCTTGTGTGGGTGCCCGTCCAACCCGACAGAGGGGCCCCCTTGGCGAAGAGCCTGCCCTCCCCTACTTTTGCGTCGATCTCGCATCTTCCCTCGTCCAAGATGAACACTATGTCAGG
>JAUWDP010000322.1 GCA_030608725.1 Candidatus Bathyarchaeota archaeon | reverse complement strand
CTCCTCATCGACATCGCCTACACCTTCGGGACATCGGTCGGGGTGATGGGTCAGATAAGAACAGCGTCATCGATCGTTGCTGTGGTCGTGGCCCTTCTAATGGCGGGGCTCAGCGTCAGATTCAAGCACAAGCACCTCCTCATGGCTGGCCTGGCGTTCATCGTGGCCTCCGCTCTAGGTTGCGGGCTGGCACCTAACTACACCGCCATCCTCGTCCTATTCTCACTCTCCGGAGTGGGCATGGCCATGATCACCCCCATGTCGTCAGCCTTGGTAGGGGAGTACCTCCCCCTCGACCAGAGGGCGTCTACCATGGGTTGGATGGTTGGCGCCTCAGCTGCCGCATACCTAGTAGGCGCACCTGTGTTTGCGTACATCTCTGGGATCGGTGGATGGAGGTGGGCGTTCCTAAGCTTCGTGCTCCCCATGAGCATCCTGAGCCTCCTCTTCGCCAACTACGGCCTGCCCCCTCCGCGCTCCGACGCCAAGATGGGAGGCACCGGTAGTGTCACCGCCGCCTTCAGGGCGGTTTTCACAAACGCCTCGGCCATATCCTGCCTTGTGGGGAACCTCATCATACTATCCACCTGGAGCACCCACCTCTCCTACTCCTCCTCACTGCTCAGGCAAAGGTTCTTGGTCACCACCGGCTTCGCCTCCCTCTCAACGATAGCGGGGGCCACCTGTTACATCGTCGGCAGCGTGATCAGCGGAAGGCTTGTGAACAGGTTCGGACGGAAAAGCATAACGGTTGCGATGACGGTCCCCGCAGGCCTCCTCCTGTATGGGGTCTACAATTTTGATAATCTGATACACGTGCTCCTCTCCAACTGGGTGGGGGCGCTGCTTAACGGCATGCTCTATTCGGCCACGTTGAACCTGAGCCTTGAGCAGATCCCCCGGTTCCGGGGGACCATGATGTCCATCGTCAGCGCCACTGGGAGCCTGGGGTCAGCCATTGGGACAGCGTTAGGCGGATGGATACTCGTCACATACCGTTACAACCAGCTGGGATGGTTCATGGGGGCATTCAACGTCGTCGCCGTCCTCATCTACTATTTCATCACCAAGGACCCGACTCGGAGCCAGTGACAATAGATAAATTTCTGATGTGAGCAGGGATGGATCGTACCAACCTAGATCACTGAATCGTGTCTTTCTTCTTCCTTGCGAGAGCCCTTCTCAGCTCCTCCTCGGAGAGGTCGATCCTCAGGGTCCCGTTGGCCGCCCTGATCTCCAGGATGACCTCCTCGACCATGCCAATCTCCTCGATCTCACCGAGGAAGCCCTCGAAGATGACGGCGTCCCTGGGGTCATCCGAGACCGACACCCGTCTAACGTACTCCTTTGACTTCATCTCCACCGAGAAACCGTGTTCCTTAGCCCTCGCCACATTGATCACTCACGTTCCAGAACCTTCAGGATTCAACATAAAGTCTCCGCAAGAACGATACGGGGACATTAACATCGTTGATGAGAGGGCAAGACCAGGAATCAGAGAACGAGGCCCCGGAGAGAGGATTTTTGTCCTATCGTCAGGGAGGGAGGTAAGGTGACAAAGAGATGAGCGTTGAATGTCCAAATCTTACGTTAAACCTCCAAGGATGCCCATGCACAGCGGACTGCACCGTAAGGGGACATGCTGCGACTGCGTCAGGAACCACAGGGAGCACGGAAACCTCCCATCCTGCCTAAGACCTCCAAAAACAGATCAAGGCCACAGCCACCGAGCTATCTAACCTGAACCCCAAGGATACCTCTTTTTTCCTGTCTACCACACCCTGAATCAGCGATAGACCGTTCATAATAATAAAAAAAGGGGATGAGTAGCGTTTTTAGTTGACCTGTAGTCACCAGTTGATCCTGCCGTCCTTGACGCTGTGTATGCCCGCGTTGCACGCACGGAGACGGGCCCCTAAATCGGCAGGTATCCCATTCAGGCGTATAGAGGAACGTACGGCGCAACTAGCACCGCCAGACAGAGTGCCAACCCACCCGCCAAGACAGCCATCAACGCAGCGACGGCGAAGGGCTTGACGCCCAGCTTGGCTATCATCCGAAACTGGACCTTGGAGCCCACCCCCGCGAAGGCGGTGGCGAGGAGGAACGGGATCACGGAGCCCGAAAGCAGGGACTTGATGGAGAGCCAGTCGACCCCCAAGGCCATCAGCG
>JAUWDP010000255.1 GCA_030608725.1 Candidatus Bathyarchaeota archaeon | reverse complement strand
CCAGATACCCGGAATCAGCCCTGGGGACTTCACGACGGCCATAATGAAGGTCAAGGACCTACTGTAGACCCGCGACCTTCCCCCTATTTTCCATTGATCATGTTCGTTTTCAATGGGTAACAAGTCTTGCTCAAAATGGTTAAAAAGAACTGGCGTCTCTGAGAGGTTACATTCCAGGTGTCCAATTTGAGTGATAACAAGTTCTACCTCAGCCAGTACAAGCCCGGGGGGGAGAGGTTCCTCCCCGAGAAGGTCTGGATATTCGACACAACCCTCCGTGACGGCGAGCAGATGCCCGGCGTCACCTACACCATAGACGAGAAGGTCCTCATCGCCCAGCAGCTCGACGAGCTACGCGTCCCCAGGATAGAGGCGGGGTTCCCCATAACCTCGCCGGGGGAGACCGAGGCGGTGAAGAAGATTGCGGCTCTGGGCCTCGACGCCCAGGTGGTCGCCCTCTCCAGGCCCCTCAAGGAGGACGTCGACAGGGCCCTCGAGTGCGACGTGCCCTACATCCACATATTCATCTCCACGAGTGACCTCCACATCGAGACCATGATGAAGACCACCCGGGAGGATGTCCTCAGGTCTGCGGTCGAGGGGATCGAGTACGCGAAGGAGCACGGGGTCTTCGTCGAGTTCAGCCCTCAAGACGCAACGCGCACGGACATGGGTTACCTCGTCGAGATCTGTAAGGCTGCCGAGGACGCCGGGGCCAAGATGCTCAACATCCCGGACACCGTCGGGGTCATGACCCCACGGATGACGTTCGATTTCTTCAGGGAGCTGAAGGCCCAGACTAGGGTCCCCCTGAGCGCCCACGCCCACAACGACCTGGGCCAGGCCACGGCTAACACCCTCGCATCCATCGAGGCGGGAGCCGAGCAGGCCCACGTCTGCATCAACGGCCTGGGTGAGCGGGCCGGGAACACGTCCCTGGAGGAGGTGGTGGTCTGCCTGGCTGCCCAGTACGAGGTCGAGACGGGCATCAACACCCAGAAGATAGCTGAGACTAGCTCACTGGTGGAGAGGCTAAGCGGGGTCTACATGCCCCCGAGCACCCCCATCGTCGGGGACAACGCCTTCGCCCACGAGGCCGGCATCCATGTCCACGGGCTCCTCAGCCACTCTGGGAACTACGAGATACTCCGCCCCGAGTTCGTGGGGAAGCTGAGCCGGATAGTCGCGGGGAAGCACGCCGGCAGGCACGGTATCTCCAGCATGCTGGATGACATGGGTCTGAAGCCCACCAGGGAGCAGCTGAAGGCGGTAGCCGCGGAGGTGAAGAAGCTCGGCGACACCGGGAAGGTTGTCTCCGACTCTGACCTGTACGCCATCGCCAAGAACGTCATGGACATAACCGCCGACGACAGGGTGAAGCTCAAGCAGCTTCTGGTGGTCACCGGGAACACCATCACGCCCACCGCCTCGGCGACCCTCCTGGTCGACGGTGTCGAGTACAAGGGCGCGGGGGTGGGGAACGGCCCCATAGACTCTGCCATCAACGCCATCAGGAACGTCGTGAACGGCTTCGCCAACATATCCCTGGAGAAGTTCTCGATGAAGGCCATCACGGGAGGAACCGACGCCGTCGCTGACGTCACAGTCGCTGTCCGCAGGGGCGAGAAGATAGTGACGGCCAACAGCGTCAACGGCGACACGGTTATGGCGAGCGTCGAGGCTATCCTGAAGGGCATGAACAGGCTCCTCGTGGACGACAACAAGTAGGCCTGCGAAAGAAGCCCATTTATCCCTCTTTTCATCAAACGATTTGTATTCATGTATAGTTGGAGGCTACGGCGATATCTTTATATGACGAGTTTTGTAGCCTATATTCTACCAATCGAAGGAATGAAAAATGGGGTATCGCTTTATTAAGTGACTTCAAGGAACACGTAAGATTTTTAGATACCACTCTCCGTGACGGAGAGCAGACACCCGGCGTCTCCCTGACCCCCCAGAAAAAGCTTGACATAGCTAGGCAGCTAGACAAGCTCGGGGTTGAGGTGATCGAGGCGGGCTTCGCGGTGGTCTCCGAGGGGGAGTCCAAGGGAGTGAAGCTCGTCGCCTCGGAGGGGCTGGACGCTGAGATTTGCAGCGCCACGAGGGGCGTGATCCGTGACATCGACATCGCCATCGCATGCGGCGTCGACAGCGTCAACATCATCGTGCCAGTCTCGGACCTCCACATCGAGCAGAAGCTGGGGAAGACCCGAGATGAGGTCCTCAGCATGATGGAGAAGGCCGTCATCCACGCCAAGGACCACGGGCTCATCACGGAGCTCTCCACCGAGGACGGCTCCAGGACCGACATGGACTACCTGAAGAGGGTCATCAGGCACGCCCTGGACGTGGGCTGCGACAGGATCGCCCCATGCGACACCGTGGGCATACTAACTCCCGAGAAGTCCTACGCCTGGTTCGCGGATCTCAGGAAGGAGTTCCCGGACGCGTTCTTCAGCGTCCACTGCCACGACGACTTCGGCCTCGCCGTCGCCAACTCCATCTCGGCCCTTATGGCCGGGGCGGATCAGGTCCACGGGACCATCAACGGCATCGGCGAGAGGGCGGGGAACGCCTCCCTCGAGGAGATCGCTGTCACTCTACGGGTGCTCTACGACGTCAAGCACAGCGTCAAGACGGAGCTCCTCTACGAGACGTCTCAGCTGGTCTCACGCCTCACCCACATGCACGTGCAGCCCAACAAGGCCATAGTGGGTAAGAACGCCTTCGCCCACGAGTCGGGGATCCACACCCATGCCATCCTGAGGAACCCCCTGACCTACGAGGCCATCGACCCGGAGCTGGTGGGGGCCGTGAGGCACATCGTCTCTGGGAAGCACGCCGGCTCGGCGGGGCTGAACAGCAGCTTGGAGGACATGGGCTTGGAACCCTCGGATGAGGAGTTCAGCGAG
>JAUWDP010000245.1 GCA_030608725.1 Candidatus Bathyarchaeota archaeon | reverse complement strand
CATGGATTAACAAACTATCTGTACCGGGCAAGAAGTTCCTTTGAGGAGTGCTTAAAGATTTAAATTTTAGGCTCCTCTTACTAGACCGTTGTTGAATGGAACTCAAAGAGTTCAAGCCAAGAGAGATCAGCCTATCCGAGGACTACGTAGGGTTCCCATCGATCCACGAGGAACTACGCGACATCGTGAACTACCTCGGACACATGGTCAAACTGACACAAGACGGAAAAGACGAATACAGGAGGATGCTGGCTGAAGCCGAGAGCGGCTCCCTGTTCCTAGGACGGACCGGGGCGGGGAAGACCCACGCGCTCCACTGCGTCGTGAACGAAACCACCAAGCTGGGCTACCACCCGTTGGACGGCAGCCTGATGCTAGGAAAGGCCGTGGTCGACCCCAGAGACGTCCGGGAGTTCTTCGACGCCTGCAGGCTGGTAGCAGAGGACAATCCGATCCTGATAGTGTACGACGACGCCCGGCAGCTCCTCGGCTCCAGGGACGGGGGAATGTACGGGATGCGCTACAATGACACCAGCCGCGAGGCTAGGCCGATGCTGGGTGAGTTCAGGAGGCAGATAGACGGGCTGCAGTTCTTCGACCACCCGGCGTACATAATCGTAACCTCCGCCACATCAGTCAGACGCATAGACAGGCAGATAGCGAGGAGGTTCTCCAGACACATCTCTTTCCCCAGACCCCAGGACGAGAGCAGGAGGGCCCTATTCGACTACTACCTACGCAGGTTTGGCTACGATTCGGATGACCTTGACATCGTGACCCTTTCATACCTGATGGATGGGGTGGTCGCCGGCAGGATCGAGGAGATGGTTTCCAAGGCGAGCTACAAGGCAGACCTGGAGGGGGGGCTGACTAACAAGCAGCTCGTTAGGGAGATAATACGGTTCCTCCAGGGCCCCCCCGCCGACATCCACCACACGGAGGAGGGGAAGATCCATACGGGATACCACGAGTTCGGAGGCCACACGCTGCCCGCCTATGCGGTGGGGCTGGAGCCCATCCTCGTCACCATCGAGCCCTCGGCCGACGGCACCTTCGGGAAGAGCTTCCACAGGCACTCGGAAACCATACCCCCATCATCCGCCAAGTACTACTTCGCCGACATCATCACGAGCATGGGGAGCACCGCCGTCTACACGGAGCTGGAGAAGAGCAAGGAGGAGGGGAGGATGAGCGACCTGACCCGGGCGACGAGGACAGCCCTCAACCTCTACGCCCTGAAGAACCCCATGGTCCAGATGAACGTGGGGAGAGAGGACACCTACCTCTCCCTGGGGCTGTTCAGCGAAGAGAACCGGTTGGAGATAGAGGCGGAGATAGACAAGATCAAGAACGCGGCACTGAAGATAGCACAGGAGATCGTCAGATATTACGAGGACGAGATATCGACGTTCACCAATGAACACCTCGTAAAAAAAGAGATCATGGTGAGAAGCGAGATAATAGACGTACTGAATGAGATGAGCGTAAAACCGGGCAAGTACTATGAGCAGATGTGTGAATCTCTAGGGGAACTTGGCTATCCGGTGTGACAACAATTTCCTGTGAACGTGCTCCTTTTTTTAATATCTCTCCATTGTTTTACGACTAAATATAGGAAGAGATCACAAAGGTCCCAACTTGTCAGGTGCAATCGATGAAGATGGGGCTGCTCCACGCCATAGCTCCGTCCGCCTGAACGATCCTGACCCAGTAGGCGTTCAACCCCTTGGCCGCTGACTGATCCCTGAAGCTGAACTCCAGTGTATCCGGCGTCTCATCCTTGACGGTGGAGACTTTCACCCTCTGGTTCAACCCCCCTGCCTCGACGACCCTGGGCTCGTACCCGATCTCAGCTGGTCTGAAAGTGAATGTAACGGGCTCCGTCTCGAAGGTTACCTCGGTGTCCTCATCGTATACCATCTTCAGGAGCACTCCGTCGGGGTCCCCTCCCGTGCTGGACGTCCATTTGAGCTCCTGATCCGAGACCTTCTCCATGCCCTGGTATGAGTAGTCGAACGCGAACTCCCTGTAATCGACGATGCTCCCGTCCTTGACGGTAAGGCCCCCGTCCCAGGTCACCACCTTGGGCCTGCTCCTGACCCGGGCGCCGCTCCACTCCACCTTGAAGAGCTTCTCCGGCTCGTCCGCCGGCTCAGCGAAGGGATGCCTGTGGATGGTCTTCTCCCAGTTCTTCACCTCAACCTCGTGGAGGGCAGACGTCCCCGCTATCTTCACCTTTATCTCGGGAGCCTTGCTCGTTGAGTACTCCTCTCCCATGAGGTGCCCGTCGGACTCCACGTGCACGATTATCCGCTCCCCCGATGTGCCGTACGCCCTCCTGGCCCAGAACGCCTCCCACAGCGCCTCCCGGGTCAACTCCTCGGCGTAGACCCCCGTGTAACCTCCCCTCGTGGTCATCCCACCGGAGGGATAGGTGAGCCCTGGCCTGCTGGAGTGGTCGTCGCTTGCGGCGATGAACCCCACCTTCATGCGGCGTCTCATCGCCTCCTCCAGGAACCACTCGAAGGTCCCGTGGTTGCTGTGGACCTCGATGAGGGGAATGTGCTCCGGGTCGTAGAAGTCCAAGTTCGCGTGGCGCCCCCCGACGTGGGGTATGGCCAGGACGTCCCTCCTCCCCTTGAAGGTCTCCCACAGCTCGGAGATGGGGTACCTGTCGGTCTCCGGGTCCACCTTGTCCTCGATGAGCCACTGGTCGCTTCTGTGGATGGGCTCGTTGTCCCCCAGGTAGTAGATGTTGTGGTCTCCGCCGCCGGGAGTGAGCCCCGACCACTCGTATCCGAGGAATGTGACGAAGCGGCCCGGTTCATGGTACCTCCTTATCTGGTCCTTGACGTGCTCCCAGAGCTCCACGGTAATCTGGAAGTCGTTTCCCTGCCAACCGGTGAAGTCCAGCGCCGCGACGTCCCTGACGAACGAGAGGTACTCGGGCACGGAGCCCGTGCCCACCGTCTCCTTGGT